>JAPLPA010000288.1:14281-25022 GCA_026400415.1 Afipia sp.
CAAATGCTTCGATGAAATGATCAGGTTGCCCGGACTCGAACAGGTTGACGATCGCAACCGTCCTTAACGCTCCGGCACCCTTAATCGACCTGATTTTTCAAGTCACAACCGGCTGATCAGCAGTCAGTATCGTTTCAGGGATGGTGCGTCCTAGGCTAGCCGAAAGCTCCGAATTTGCTACAATGGCGTAGTCATAAGCTGAAACATGGGATGATTCTGGCAAACTTCATCCTGGATTATTGCAGCCTTGAGTTTATTCCCGCTCTTCCTTCTGTGAGTAGAGATTTCAGACGTCATGGAACATGAGCTGACCGGTGGGCGTGTTCCCCGCAGTTTGGGAAAGGCCTTTCCATCGGGCAAGGCGACCCGACTAAACGTTCGCTCCGATGCATACGACATTGCAACCGTGCTGCTCCTCGCGGCGCTCGTCGTCATCGCGCTTCTGACTTTCAAAGACTACGCCATTTCCAACGATGAAGGCATTCAGCACCACTACGGTGAGCTGATCATCGCTTATTATAAAAGCGGATTCCGGGATCTCGACGTCTTCAACTTCCAAAATCTCTATCTCTATGGCGGCCTGTTCGACATCGTTGCCGTCGCCCTCAGTCACCTAGTCCCAATCGATCCGTATGACCTGCGGCATATTCTGTGCGCGATGATCGGTATCGGCGGGATAGGGGCCGCCGCATTGACTGCGCGAATGATTGCAGGACCGCGAGCCGCACTCATCGCGGCAATCGCGTTAAGTGCCTGCGGTGCGTGGTACGGTGCGATGTTCAATCATACCAAAGACATCCCCTTCGCAGCCGCCATGATGGGCGCGACACTACTTCTTGTTCGCATTGCGCGGTCACTGCCGTCGCCTCGAATCGGCGATGTGGTTGGGTTTGGCCTACTGATGGGTGCGGCGCTGGGCGTGCGGGTGATTGGTTTGCTTCTCGTCATCTATGCAGGCTTGGTCATCCCTCTCTATTTTCCGTGGCGAGGCGGGAGCCGTGGCCGTTGGCGTTTTGCTGCGGAATCGGCGCTGCGCATGCTGCCGGCGCTTGTTCTCGCTTATGTCGTTATGATTCTCGTATGGCCATGGGCGGCAATCGCGCCGCTCAATCCTATCCGCGGACTATTTGAATTCTCGGAATTTCATTACGCCATCCGCACGTTTCTCGACGGGCGTGTTTATGAAATGGCGAATGTGCCGCCATTCTACGTGCCGATCTACATCCTGATCCGTGTGCCATTGTTGATGGTATTCGGTGTAATTTTGGCGGCGGTGTTCTTGCTGTTATCGGCTCGCGCCGCTGATCGGACGAACATTCACCGCAGAGACATCGTCCTTATTTCGCTGACAGTCGTTTTCCCGTTGGTCTGTCAGGTGGTTTTTCGCGGACCGGCATTCACGGGATTGCGTCATTTCCTTTTTGTACTTCCGGCCTTGGCGGTCCTCGCAGCCATCGGCATCGACATGGCTTTATCGGCTCTCGCCGCGCGAGGCCGCGTGTTTGTTCGTTGCGCGCTTGCAGTCGTGACCGGGTGCTTCCTCTGGGATGCCGTGACTTTGGCAAGGCTCCACCCCTACGAATATCTGTTCTACAATCAATTGGTCGGAGGACTGGAAGGGGCGTCGCGACGCTACGATCTCGACTACTGGTTCAGCAGTATGCCAGAAGCACTCGGTCAGCTTGAATCGTATTTGCGAAAAACTTCGGCCGGCGATGCGAATTGGCCAAAGCAGGTCTATTCGGTCGCGGTTTGCGGCGAACGTCTGGAATTTGACAAGGCAGTTACGCTTCCGCAATTGCGCTTCGATTTCAAACCGCAGTGGAACCAATCTGAGTTTTTTATCGCGCCGACGCATATGAATTGCGACAACGATCTCGACGGCAAGATTGTTGGCACTGTCACACGATTGGGAGTTCCGATCGCGTTCATTAAAGACCGCAGAGGTATGACTTCTTCCGTGGCTGCGGCGAAATAAACCTATCTGAGAGAATCGCTGGTCGCCGCGACGGAATCTAGAAGCTCGGTCCGGCGCCTGCTTGCGCCGTCGACACGATTGTTGCGTTTTTGTCGGCGTTGCGTTTGTACCACGAGAACAGCATCGCGACCGCACACATAATCATGATGCCGGCAATTCCAACGAGGATATGCAAAATAAGACCGCCGGAGGTTTCCGTCAGGATGAAATAACCGACAAAAGAGAGAAATACTCCGAGGCAGTAGATCTGCAAGGAATGCTGACCGCACAGTATCAGCGGGCGCATCAGGGAAGACTTCAAGCCCGACCAATCTTTCGGCACAAAGCGTACCGCGAGAACTGCAAGCGCCAGAAAGTGCGTGAATCTAAGCACGTCGAGATCGGTCTTGTCGATCGGATAAATCCAGTGTTCGATCCAAAGCGGTAGTACGTGCTCCAGATTTGGAAAGTACCAAGTCAGGGTGAGGGCGAATGCCGCAAATAGATAACCTACCGCCGCCCACAGTGTGATGGGCGACGAAAGAAACCGCGATATCCGCTTGGCACCCCCCAGCGCGCACCACACGCCCAGCACAAACAAAAGCTGCCAGGCGAAAGGATTGAACGCCCAAAAACCTTTTGGGTATGCCGCCAGATAGAGATTGTACTTCCAGGTCAGAACATAAAGCGCGACCGACAAAGCCAATGCGAAGTCTGCACGACGTTTCATCAGCCACAGGATCGCCGGAAGGAAAAACATCAAAATGATGTACAGCGGCAGCACGTCCATGTTCAGAGGACAAAATCGCAGAACCAATGCCTCGGCAATTGTCGCGGCGGGCTGCTTGAGGAAATAGGTCAGTCCCATTTCTTCGATATAAAATGGATTATTGGCTTGGGTGGCGAGAAAGGTAATCCCGCCAACGTAGATTGCGAAAAGCAGGATGTGCGCCGCGTATATCTGCCAGACCCGCTTTAGAATACGGGCGGTTGCAACAACAAAGCCGAACTTGAACATCGCGCGACCGTAAACAATCGCCGCTGTATATCCGGAAATGAAAATGAAGATCTCGGCGGCGTCGCAGAAACCGTAACTGCGGATCGTGAACCAAGTCAGCACGTCAGGCGAAACATGATCGATAAAGATCAGCCACAACGCCAGACCTCGAAACATATCGAGGCGCAATTCGCGTTCGTTTGCAGGAGGTGAAACGCCAAGTGTGCCTGTCGCGCCGGACGCCGCGTTTTGTGCCACGAGACGCGTCGGACTTGTTTGCGGCTTTTCGGTTACCCGATCGGCAATCGACACCGCTAAAACCCCGTTTCACAAGCCGGCATGATATACGCCGAAGATGGATAATATCGGCTTGCTGCTTCGAAGCAAGTGCGTGCCTACCGGCAAAAACTAACTGCACTCGCTCCGTTAGGCGAAAAAGCGGATTTGGCCTGCGGGCGTGATGTCGTAGCCCGAGAGGTCTGCTGCGCGCTGCTTCAGACGCTCGTGCGAAATGAAACCGATCAATGATTGCATCGCCGCTTTGAAATAAGAGCGCTGGCGCATTACGAGATCGAAATTCTCCCAAAGCAGAGGGACGAAATCGAGGCCGGCTGATTTCGCCGCCGACCGGGTCGCAATGCCGCAATCGGCTTTGCCTGAACGAATGGACGCTGCGAGATCGGGCCCCGTCAAACACGGCGGGTCCAGCCGCCGCAAGTCCTTAAGGCTCTTGTTGTGCTGCTTCAGGAGAACGTCGAGCAACAGCTGCGCGCCGGCACCCGGTTGCCGGATCGCCATTGTGGCATTTGATGCGAGCATGTCTGCAAAGTTCGCGATATTTTTTGGATTGCCCGGTTGCAGCAGCAATCCCTGTTCGCGCTTCACGAAGCCGACCAGAACTGCATCATGCAAACCCGCCATCGCACGCACTGCCGCGATGTTGGCGTCCTCCCCGGATTCCTGAAATTCAGCCTCGGTATGGAAGTGAATCGCAGCCGCTATCGCTTCGCCGCGAAGCACGCGACCGATACCGCTTTCCGTTCCCTCCACCAGAGTTGCGAGGCCGCTGCCGGATTCGCGCAGACACCATTCGAGCAGCGAGTCCTGGCTTCCACCGACGATCAGTGAAGGGTCGGCAAGCCTCATGCCTGCCGGCCGGATCAGATCGGACGCCACCCATCGATCCAGCTCATCGCGTGGGAAAAGCCATTTGCCCGTTACCTTGGTGCAAGGAATCGCACCCTCAGCCACAAGTTCATAAAGCTTGCGTTCGCCAAGACGGAGGTACTCGGCTGCTTCACTGGTCGTCATCAAATTCATCCTGCATTTATATGCATATAATTGTTCTTTTTCAATTTATTGACATGCAGGAAAAATATGCAGGAAAAGACAAAACAAGGAGACGGCCATAATGGACGGAATGAATGCTTGGCAACTGATCGTGACCGGCGACGCGGCGCTCTTCGCCATCGTCCGGTTGTCGTTGTTGGTGAGCCTTTCTGCCGTCGTGCTTGCCACCGTGATCGGCTTGCCGCTAGGCGCGTTGCTGGCGTTGACACGATTTCCGGGACGAAATGCAATCGTCGTTCTCCTCAACGCTTTCATGGGATTGCCGCCGGTCGTCGTCGGTCTTGCGGTGTATCTGCTGTTGTCGCGCTCCGGCCCGCTCGGCAACTTGGGAATCCTGTTCACTCCAGCCGCCATGGTGATTGCGCAAGGGATCTTGATCGTGCCGATTATCGCGGCACTGGCGCGCCAGACCATCGAAGACCTTTGGGTTGAATACCGCGACGAATTGTCGGCGATGGGTGTTGGGCCATTCGGGCGCATGACGACGCTGTTGTGGGATGCGCGATTTAGTCTTCTGACGGCGCTGCTCGCCGGATTTGGACGTGCGGCGGCGGAAGTCGGTGCGGTGATGATCGTCGGTGGCAACATCGAGGGATTCACCCGGACGATGACGACGGCCATCGCGCTTGAAACTTCAAAAGGGAATTTGCCGCTCGCCCTGGGACTTGGCCTGATCCTCGTGACTTTGGTGCTGGCGATCAACGCCGCGGCGTGGGGCGCCAGAGCGTGGTCAGAACGGAAGGCCGGGTGAGAATGCGTGCACCGGTCACCGAACTGCCCGTCGTCCTTGATCGCGTCAGCGCGCGTGCAGGCACCATGATAATCGTTGATAGCGTTAGCCTGTCGATTGCCTCCGGTTCACCGACGCTTGTGGTGGGACCGAACGGCGCTGGCAAAAGCACGCTGCTGCGATTGTGCATGGGCCTCCTTAGGCCGACTGAAGGCCGGATCATGTGGGGTGGCCGTGCCGATCCAACGCCAACGCGCCGTGCGTTCGTGTTTCAGCGGCCTGTGATGTTGCGCCGGACGGTCGCAGCGAACGTTGCCTATGGCTTGCGCCACGCAGATCATCCGCACGAAAAAATCGCCGCGCGTACCGCCCAATTGCTCAAGCGTGTGGGTTTGTCGGATTTGGCAAGCCGCGCCGCACGGCGCCTTTCCGGTGGGGAACAGCAGAGGCTTGCGCTGGCGCGTGCATTGGCTCGCGACCCGGAACTGCTGTTGCTTGACGAGCCGACCGCAAGTCTCGACCCGGCTGCGACCCGCAGTGTCGAAGAGATCATCCGAATGGCTGCGGAGTCCGGCATCAAGATCGTGATGGCGTCGCACGACCTAGGCCAGGTCAAACGCCTGGCTGGCGACGTTGTTTTCATGCTGCGCGGCGCAGTGCGCGAACAGACTTCAGCAGCGACATTTTTCACGAACCCGACGACAGAGGAGGCTGCCGCGTTCGTGCGCGGCGAACTGGTCGTCTGACCCTTATCAGTCAGGAGCAAAGTTATGATGAATCGACACGCCTTATCAGCCGTCGCACTTTCGATACTCGCGACGGTGCTTACAACGCCTGCATCGGCTCAAGATAAATCCATCGTGATTGCTTCGACCACATCGACACAGGATTCTGGTTTGTTCGGGCATATCCTTCCGCTGTTCAAGGCGAATACGAGAATAGATGTTAAGGTCATCGCGCAGGGCACCGGGCAGGCGCTCGACACCGCGCGGCGCGGCGATGCCGATGTTGTCTTTGTGCATGCCAAATCGCAGGAAGAAAAATTTGTGGCGGACGGAGAAGGCGTGAAGCGTTTTGATGTCATGTATAACGACTTCGTCCTGATCGGCCCCGCAAGCGATCCCGCCGGAATCAAGGGATCCAAGGATATTATTGCTGCGTTGAAAACGATTCAGGAAAAGGCGATCCCATTCGTATCTCGCGGCGACAAGTCTGGGACCCACTCGGCCGAATTGGCGCTCTGGAAGCAGGCGGGCGTCGATATCGATACCGCAAAGGGCTCTTGGTATCGCGAGATTGGGCAGGGTATGGGAGCAGCGCTCAACACGGCGGGCGCGATGAACGCGTATGTCGTGTCGGACCGCGGAACATGGCTTTCTTTCAAGAATCCAGGCGATCTTGTGATCGCGGTTGAAGGCGATAAGCGGTTGTTCAACCAATACGGCGTCATTCTAGTGAACCCCGAAAAGCATCCGACGGTGAAAAAAGAGCTGGGCCAGAGTTTTGTTGATTGGCTGTTGTCCGCTGAAGGTCAGGCCGCGATTGCCGCCTATCAGGTCAACAGCAAGCAGCTGTTTTTTCCGAATGCGGAAAAGAAGGCGTCCTGACCGTTGCTGCATTGAGTGAGGCATTTGCGGCGGTTGCTAAGTCGCGCCGACATGGTCCACCATTCGGCATGATTCAGACACAGCATTTAACGGCTGCCCTGACGCCGCTCGATACCGCACTTAGACTTGTGCTTGGCGGGGTCAAGCCGGTCGACGCTATCGATGTGACAACTGAAGAAGCGCTCGGCTGCATCGCGGCCGAGATGCCGCCGGTAAAAAAAGGGTTGCCGGATTTCAACGTTGCGACGACCGATGGCTGGGCATTGCGCGCGCGCGACATTGTCGGAGCTTCATCGTACTCGCCGTTACAGCTTATAACGACTCCGCCGTGGGTGGAGTCAGGTGACCGCATGCCGGATGGATGCGACTGCGTACTTGATGCCGATCTTGCGGATCACGCCGGAGCAATATTCCAGGTTTTGGCCGATTCTCAACCCGGCAACGGCGTCCGCCGTGCCGGGAACGATTTTCAGGCGGGGCGTTCGATTGTCGCGGCTGGGCAGCGCATCGGCATGGTGGATTTGCTGGTTATGCGCAAGGCCGGACTCGAAAGGGTTCAAGTTCGAACTCCGCGCGTGCGCGTCATCGATGTCGCATCGGCAGATGGCAACTCGGCATCCTCTCAATTCATCTGCGAATTTTTGAAAGTAGCCGGAGCATGTGTGTTGCCCGCACGCATTCTGGGACGCGATGCCGCGTCGATAGCGGCTGCTATTGTCGCGGAACCATGCGATCTGCTGGCAGTTGTTGGCGGCACTGGCTTTGGCCGCACAGATGCAACCATTCACGCAATGACATCGCATGGCGCGCTTCTGGCGCATGGACTGGCATTAGAGCCGGGACGTACGGCGGGCATCGGTATGAACGGCAACACGCCGGTCGTTGCAATCCCCGGAGCTCCGGATCAGGCCCTGGCAGTGTGCTTGATGGTGCTGCAACCTGTGCTGGATAAACTATCGGCGCGAATGCCGCGCCCCGGGCTTGCGCGGCCTCTTGCGCGAAAGATTGCTTCGGCTATCGGTGTTACCGAACTGGTTTTGCTGAAGGCGTCCGATGAAGCCTGGATGCCGCTCGCGACCGGACATCTTTCGCTTGATGCCATAGCCGATGCCGACTCATGGCTTGTCGTTCCGCCGGACAGCGAAGGATACGCCGCCGCAACTTCGCTCGAAGCGTTTCCGCTCCGCGAAAGCACGTGAGTCATCCGCTATGACAAAACCGACTATAACTCCCGTTCGCGGTGCTCCGGACCAGGATCAGTTTCTGACAATCCTGTCGCGGGACGAGGCGCTTTCGCGATTTGAAGGCGCATTGTTCCCCCGCGCGCTCGTCGTCGAAGAGCGTCTGTTGGCTGACGCGCTTGGACTTGCCCTTGCACACGATGTTGTCACAACCGGAGACGTGCCTGCATTCGATCGCTCTAACGTCGATGGCTTCGCCGTCCGCTCTTCGGACCTCAATGCTGCCGGCGAATCGTCCGCAGTCAAGCTTCGGCTGAACGATGAAGTCGTTGCCTGTGGCATCGCGCCGACAATATCGGTGACGAAAGGGACGGCGACGGCAATCGCGACCGGTGGTCCAATTCCGCGCGGCGCAGATGCTGTCGTTATGATCGAACACACGCATCCTGCCGGGTCAGACGTCGAGGTAAGGCGTACAGCGTCGCCAGGTCAGTTCGTGTCATATGCGGGATCCGACATCGCGCGCGGCGAAACATTGCTGCGCGCGGGGACGCTGATAGGCTCGCGGGAAATCGGCATGCTCGCCGCGTCGGGCATCGCGCGTGTGCCGGTCGGAAAGAAACCGCGTGTTGCAATATTGTCCACCGGTGACGAACTCGTTCAACCCGGCGGGCCGCTGCGGCCTGCCGCTATCTACGACACGAACGGTCCGATTGTTGCTGCTGCGGTTTCGGAAAATGGCGGCGACGCCAATTTTCTTGGTGCATTTCCCGACGAAGAAGATCAACTCGAAGCCGTGATACGTGAGGCGCTTGCGAGCCACGACATGCTTATTCTGTCGGGCGGGACTTCCAAAGGCGAGGGTGATGTGTCGCATCGCATCGTCGCGCAATTGGGAAAACCAGGCATCGTCGCACATGGTGTCGCGTTGAAGCCGGGGAAGCCGCTGTGCCTTGCGGTATGCGACGGAAAGCCTGTTGTCATCCTGCCAGGATTTCCTACCTCCGCGATGTTTACGTTTCACGACATGATTGTGCCGGTATTGCGACGCCTCGCAGGTCTGCCGCCACGCAATGATGCGCATGTTACCGCGAAGGTGTCGGTTCGGATTGCATCCGAACTTGGCCGAACTGAATTTGTCATGGTGTCGCTGGTGGAGGGCGATGACGGATTGATCGCATACCCTTCGGGCAAAGGGTCCGGCGCGATTACTTCATTTGCACAGGCCGACGGCTTCCTGACGATCGATGCGCTGGCGGATCAGATGCCTGCCGGTACTGAGACGGATGTGACGCTGTTTACACCGCATGTGCGGGTGCCGGACCTTGTGATCGTCGGCAGTCATTGTTCGGGCCTCGACATCGTCACTGCGCCGCTGGCGCGCGCGGGATTATGTGTGCGCTCGATTTCGGTCGGCAGTCTCGGCGGATTGGCTGCGGCGCGCCGCGGTGAATGCGACCTCGCGCCGATTCATCTGTTCGATGATAAGACCGACACCTACAACACGCCGTTTCTTGTTCCGGGTCTTGAACTCGTGCCTGGTTATCGGCGTATGCAGGGCATTGTGTTTCGCGCGGGCGACAAACGCTTCGAGGGACTGAGCGCCGAGGGCGCGGTTCGTGCAGCGTTGAAAGACCCGTCGTGCCTGATGGTCAATCGCAATCAAGGCGCGGGAACGCGCATCTTGATCGATCGTTTACTTGGAGATGCGCGCCCCGACGGCTATTGGAACCAGCCGCGTTCCCATAACGCGGTGGCGGCTGCCGTTGCGCAACACCGCGCCGACTGGGGCATGACGATTGCGCCGGTCGCCAGTGCTGCAGGTCTCGGATTTATCCCATTCGCCGAAGAGCATTACGATTTTGCTTTGGTGTCGGCGCGAAAGCTCCGGCCTGCCGTTCAGGCGTTTCTGACTGCGCTGGCGTCTTCTGAGGTCCGAAAAAAGTTGGAGCAGGCCGGCTTTCGTCCGGCGTAACTTCGCCAGGTCATTTATCTTTATCGAGTACGGCGATCCGCTCGGCTTCGGCGATATCCTCGATTGTGTTGGCATTGAAGAATGGATCGAGCGGTTCGACTGGCCATGTCACCGTTGCGAGCTTATAGCGCGCGGTCCAGCGGTCGATCTTGCGGATGTCTTCGACAACCAGCGCGTGGCGCAGTTCGCCGCGAAGCGCAACATTCCATAGGCCGACAACCGGATGTGTTTGATCTCCGGAGGCCGCGACTGCGAGTTGCGCGTCGTCCTTGATCCTTGCACGCTGCAGCCGCGCGATGAGATCGCGCGGAAGGAACGGGCAGTCGGTCGCAGCGCTCAACACCCACTCAATACCCGGACGATGCGCCGCAGCCCAGTCGAGCGCCGCGAGGATGCCGGCTAGCGGGCCGGCGAAACCTTCGACTGTGTCGGGAACGACTGGCAATCCGAAGGATGCAAAGCGTCCCGGATCGCCATTGGCATTGAGAATAAGCTCGTCGCATTGTGGAGTAAGTCGCGCGATCACGCGTTCGAGGATTGTCTGGCCCCCGATTTTTTTCATCGGCTTATCACCGCCGCCCATGCGGCTCGCGAGACCGCCGGCGAGCAGCACGCCGAGCGTTTTTGGATGCTCAGTCATCGTCGCCGCCCTTGCGGCGATTGCGCGCTGATTCCTCGGCGACGAAATCGAGATTCTGGTCGAATACGATCCGCTCCTGACCGGACAGCGCGATAAATCGCTTGCCCTTGGTTCGGCCGATCAAAGTCAATCCGACCTGTCGGGCGAGTTCGACGCCCCATGCGGTGAATCCTGACCGTGAAACGAGAATGGGAATGCCCATGCGGACCGTCTTGATGACCATTTCTGAAGTGAGGCGGCCTGTCGTGTACATAATTTTGTCGGCGACATCGACCTTATGCTTCCATGCCCATCCTGCGATCTT
>JAPLPA010000503.1:0-1375 GCA_026400415.1 Afipia sp.
CGAGATAGGCGAGGTAGCAGCGCTTGATCCGCTCGTTCGCGGCGTTGTAGTTGCTCATGGGTGACCGTCTCCGGTGGAGTCACATTTCACGTTGGGCTTCGTTGTCTCTTCTATGCGTGGTCTCGCTTGTGTGACCGTGACATCCAGATCGCCGCACACTGCACTCAGTTTCTGCGGGTTGACCTTGCGATAGATCATACGGTTGCAGTCGGGACAGATGCCCTGAAGCGTGGCGGTGGTATCGCCTGCCGCTAGGCATTCAGCCATGTTGCCGGCAGGCACCTTCGGCGCACGGCACGGCAGGCAATAAATGCGGCCCGCACCAGACGGCCGCTTGGCGCGCGCCCGGCGCTCATCGAGGAAGCGGCGAATTTCATGACCACGGACTACGGCTGGGCGCTGGCCGTCGATTGGTTCCATGCCCTGTTCGAACCAGTTGCGAACGGTGTTCTTGTGGACCTTGAAAACGCGAGCGATCTCCTCAACCGAATAGCTCCGGTGAATTTTCGCGAGCTTCGGATTGGGGTGGCGCAAACCCATTGCTCAGCGCGGGTGCGCGACCGTCAGTGCCTTCAGAAAGCGCGCATCGGCGTCCGACGTATCGCGCGTGATCCGCGACTGAAGCCAGTCCGCTAGGTCAGTCCGGCGATAAACGACGCGGCGACCCAATTTGCAGTAAGCCGGACCGTTACCATTGAGCCGCAATTTGGCGAGGGTGCTCTCGCTGAGACCAACCAAACGGGCGGCGTCACGCGCGCGTAAGACTTCTGGAAATTGTGGCGTCATGAGTAGCTCGTCTGGTTCCCACCGGAACGCTCCGGCAAGACGAACTTACACCTGGTCTAGGCGCATCTGGCGGGCAGACGCGCAACATTGTTCAGGGGCGCTTGATAAAGCGCGTTATGTGTTTTGCAGTTTGAGGCACTCGAAGTCGCTTTTTGATGGCTTTAGCAACCGCTGTTTTCGTAAGTTTCGATTTTGATGCCCAAATTTCAGTAGCAACCTTTTGCCATGCGGAGTGTTCAGCGAGATGTGCTTTGGCCTTGGTCTTGCCACCTGCGCTTGCACCGAGGCGACTGCCAATTCCTGTTATCGCTGCCTTCTCGAACCGAAACTTCCAATAATATTGCTCTACCAAACGTCCCAATTGTCCCGAAAAGCTAGTCGCAAAAATAAAGGGAAGGGTTTTAAACTTTCCTGTATCCAGCTTCTCCGGCTCCATCCAGTCTATCAACCGCACCGCATGAAATTCGTACCAAGCCTTTTCATACAGACGATTGGCCGCCATTCTCTCTAACAGATCACGGTCGATCGCTTCGTACGCAGGTTCATCCTTGATGACCTGCGCGCAAAAGCGATCAATCTGGTTCGTAAA
>JAPLPA010000503.1:1396-1980 GCA_026400415.1 Afipia sp.
ACCCTAAGGGTAGCTCCTCCGAAGGGGGTGGACGATCATCACGCCAGTCCCAAAACTCGTCCGGATATTCCTCATGGTCGTATTCGGAGTGTCGGCTTACAAAGTAGTTGTGTTTGGTGAGTCCGCCCCTAATTTCGGGCGGCATTGGCATCGGCAGATAGCCGTCAGCCCCAACATCTCCAAACCCGTCACCGAGCGAAGCCTCCAAAGCTTCGGTTTCAGATTGGCTCAGACTATCGAAGCTGTAGGGAGCGTGCTTTGGCGGCAGTGCAGCACGAAGTTCGTCATCGCGGCCGCGCATCGTCCGATGCCTCAGATCGTGAGGTCAAAAGGTGCCGAGACAGGAACTGCGTTGATGACAAGTGCTAAAATCACGACGCGTGTTGCCCCGGTGCAGCCCCGATGACGGCTTCTGTCAAGGGGCCAAAAATCGCTCAGAAATTCTGACTCAAAATCAAAGAGTTACTGGCGCGCCCGGAGAGATTCGAACTCCCGACCCCCAGATTCGTAGTCTGGTGCTCTATCCAGCTGAGCTACGGGCGCTAAGGCCGCTGCCGGCAACCGGCCAGCGACCGGGGCATAGC
>JAPLPA010000253.1:0-6071 GCA_026400415.1 Afipia sp.
CGACGACGAAAAGCTCGGTTTCCAGAAAGTCGCAAAGTTCTACTACTACCCCGGATGGTGGGAAGGCGGCCCGTCGCTGCATCACCTCGTCAATCTGGAGAAGTGGAATTCGCTGCCGAAAGGATACCAGTCACTCATCAAGACTGCCTCGGCACTCGCCAACGAAACAATGATGGCGCGCTACGATGCGTACAATCCCGCAGCACTCAAGCGGCTGGTCGGAGGCGGCACGCAGCTTCGTCCGTTCCCGAACACGGTGATGGATGCATCGCTCAAGGCCGCCAACGAGGTTTATGCGGAAACGTCGGCGACCAACGCGAACTTCAAGAAAATCTACGATCACATGGCCGCCTTCCGTAACGAGCAGTATACGTGGTGGCAGGTTGCGGAATACGCCAACGACAGCTTCATGATCCGTTCACGTACCAAGAGCTGATCGGCGACTTACATACCGCCAAAGCAAAACCCCGGCCCTCGCAAAGAGGCCGGGGTTTTGTTGTGCATCCGCGGTCTGATTGTTGTCGTTTGGAGGTTGTCCGAAATCGAGCCGCCGCTCGGGTTAAATCTGAATGTCGACCTTGCTGGGCTATCGCCGGACTTACTTCTTCGCATCTAGGGCTTAATGGAATAGCCTGTACTGCACGATATAAACGGCAGCGCCACCGAGGTAGCCGAGCAATGCCAGCCCGCTAATTCGCTTAACGTACCAGAAGAAGTAGATTTTCTCGAGGCCCATTGCCGCCACCCCAGCGGCTGAACCGATGATCAGGATCGAGCCACCGGTCCCGGCACAATAAGCGATAAATTCCCAGAGAAAGCTGTCCGTTGGGTACTGGGCGAGATTGTACATCCCCATAGTGGCCGCAACGAGCGGAACATTATCTACGATCGCGCTGAGGAGCCCCAATGCAATAACGATGAGCTCCTGTCGTCCAAAGATCCGGTCCAACCATTGGGCTAGCGCCTCAAGGACGTGGGTATGCTCAAGGGTAGCGACCGCCAACAAAATGCCGATGAAAAAGACTATCGAACTCATATCTATACGCGTGAGCGCATGAACTGGCGTCAGGCGATGTTTTTCATCCGCATCCTTATCTCGATGGATCAATTCACCTACGAGCCAAAGGACTCCCAACCCAAAAAGAATCCCCATGAAGGGCGGTAAGTGGGTGACTGTTTTGAACAACGGCACAGCAATCAAAAGCACAAGGCCAAGAAAGAAGATTAAATTTCGTTCGAATGAACTCGTCTTCCTCATCGCATGTTCGGCGGCAACCGGTGGAACGATATTCTTGCCTCTAAGCGAATAGCTAACCACTAACAATGGAATTATCAGATTCACAAGTGCAGCGGGGAAAACTCCATCAATAATCGCGAGCGGCGTAATCTGTCCGCCGATCCAAAGCATGGTGGTCGTGACATCGCCAATCGCGGACCAAGCGCCTCCGGCATTAGCTGCAATCACAATCATTGCTGCAAAAAAAAGTCGGTCCTCTTGACTGTCCGAAATCTTCTTCATCAGCGATATCATGACGATTGTCGTCGTTAGATTGTCGAGGACCGCGCTGAGAAAAAAGGTCACAAACCCGATGATCCACATTAAGGTGACCTGTCTCTTTGTGCGGATCAGCGCAGTGATAACCTCGAACCCATCGTGAGCATCGATCACCTCGACAATAGTCATCGCCCCGATCAAGAAAAAGACGATCTGTGCGGTTGCGGCGACTGATGTATTGAGTTGGTTTCCGATCAACGTCTGATCGCCGCCGAACAGTGCGTACACCGTCCAGAGAACTCCTGCTCCGACTAACGCCGAGGCCGACTTATTGATATTGATAGGATGTTCGAGCGCGATAGCGGCGTACGCGATAATGAAAATTATAACAACTGCGCCGATCAAAGTTTACACCTGTCGCTTGCTGTCGGAAATCGGTGATTTTGGTCTCGCTCGCTGCGGTATGGAAAACTCACTTTGTCGGCTGTCCAAAATCCAATTGCGGCATTTCTTGTTGCTGAATTTGAATATCAACTTTGCTCGGGTCAACGTCGGAGCCTGCGCCCTTGTAATGCATGACCATTGAAGGAAAGGCTATAACGAGTCCCACCATGATGACTTGGATAATAACGAACGGTACCGCACCCCAATAAATCTGACCGGTGCTGACAGGCTCCATGATCTTGCCGTTCACGCGATCCTTATAGGCTTCCTTCGGCGCGACGGAGCGCAGATAGAAAAGCGCAAAGCCAAACGGCGGATGCATGAACGATGTCTGCATGTTCACGCCCATGATGACGCCGAACCAGATCAGGTCGATTCCCAAGCGTTCGGCAGCAGGGCCGAGCAGCGGAATGACGATGAAGGCGAGTTCGAAGAAATCGAGGAAGAAGGCGAGCACGAAGACGAAGGCGTTGACGAAGATCAGGAAGCCGGTTTGGCCGCCGGGCAGCGATACCAACAGTTCTTCGACCCAGCGGTGGCCATCGACGCCGTAGAAGGTCAGCGAGAACACGCGCGCGCCGACCAGAATGAAGATCACGAATGCGGAAAGTTTGGCAGTGGATTCCGCCGCCTGACGCGTGAGGTCGAAGGTAAGGCGGCCCTTCATCATTGCGAGGATCATCGCGCCTGCAGCACCCATTGCGCCGCCTTCGGTCGGCGTTGCGACGCCGATGAAGATCGTGCCGAGCACGAGGAAGATGAGGCCGAGCGGCGGCACCATCACGAACACGACCTGTTCGGCGAGCTTCGACAGCAGTTTCAGCCGCAGGAGCTTGTTGAGGACCGCCAGCACGAAGGACATCGCCACCACGATGGACATCGTCAGCACGACGTAATCGGCGCCGGCCTTCACCACGGTGAACGACATTGCGTACATCGCAATCGCCGTCGCAGCGACGAGCACCATGTACAAGGACATTGTCATGGTGCGAATGATGCCGATGAACATCTTGAAGAAGAGTCCGGTCAGAATGACGAACCAGAAGCCGTGCAGCACTAGCGGATTGGCCGAAATCTTGTCGAAGACCGGCGAGGTCCAGTCGAACAGGCCGAGCTTGACCACGAAGAAGTAGGCGGTCGCGGCTGCAGATAGCGCCGCAAGCGGCATGATGAGCGGGTGCTTCGCGGTTTCCGGCTCTCGCAAGGTTTGCGCTTCAAACGGAAGTCCCGGAACGGCTTTCGGCGCGAAAACCGAGACGATGAAAATATAAACCGCATAGAGAATCGACAGCCCGATGCCGGGAATGAACGCGCCCTCGTACATGTCGCCGACGGACTTGCCGAGCTGGTCGGCCATCACGATCAGAACGAGCGATGGCGGAATGATTTGCGCCAGCGTTCCAGAGGCCGCGATAACGCCGGTCGCGACGCGGCGGTCGTAACCGTAGCGCAGCATGATCGGCAGTGAGATCAGCCCCATCGAGATCACGGAGGCGGCGACAACGCCGGTGGTGGCTGCGAGCAGCGCACCGACGAACACGACCGCATAGGCGATGCCGCCGCGGATGCTGCCGAATAATTGCCCAATCGTCTCAAGCAAATCCTCGGCCATGCCGGATCTCTCCAGCACAAGCCCCATGAAGGTAAAAAACGGAATCGCCAGCAGCGTCTCGTTGTTCATCACGCCGTAGACGCGTTCAGGCAGCGCCTGAAGAAAGTCGGGGCGAAACAGTCCGAGTTCGATGCCGATGAAGGCGAACAGCAATCCGTTTGCGCCGAGTGAGAATGCCACCGGATATCCGATCAGCAGAAACAGCACGAGCGACGCAAACATGATCGGCGCCATGTAGTGAATGAACAGGGCTGCCATTGGATCAGGACCTTACGTTGTGAATTGGCGCTATCCGCTCGCTATCTTCGGTCGCGATCGCCTGCGCAATTTTCAGCGCTTCAAGCTCCGCGATTTCGTGCGCGCTCAATGCATGCGCGTTTGGATCGGGCAGCAGACCCTTCATGATGGCGGCGCGCTTGATGATTTCAGAGACGGCTTGAACGAGCAGCAATGCGAACCCGATCATGATGAGCGACTTCGCGGGCCATTGCGGGAGGCCGCCGGCGCTGAACGACTGCTCTCTCTGATGGAACGATACCAGAAAGAACGGAATTGACGTGTAGAGCATGACGATGCACATCGGCACTAGAAAAAGCAGATGGCCGAACATGTCGATCCGGCTCCGCGTGCGCAGCGGCAGCATGTGATTGATGATGTCGATCTTGATGTGTTCGCCCTGGAGCAACGTCCACGGAGAGCAGAGCAGGAATACAATGCCGAAGAGTACCCACTGCAATTCAAGATAGGCATTCGACGAGGAGTCGAACACCTTCCGGATGACGGCGTTCCCTGCAGAAATAATGACGGCCAAGACGATCAGCCACGCAACCCAGCGGCCGACAAACGCCGTGAACGCGTCGATCGCGCGGCTCACTTTCAGAAGTGCCTGCAAAAGTTAGTCCTCCCCCAAAGCGCTCCCACCTTCTTGAGCTATGTTCCGACCGCAGGGATCGGGGCATGCCGGCTTGTCCCAGCCGAGGGTGCGCGAAGTCGGCCAACCAAATCAGCGCGTTTTGCCGCAGTCAATTGGAAGTTTGGGGAGCGCACGCCGGATTTTTCTCAGAGTGGCGCGGTGGAAACAAACACCATAAAATCAGGCGTTTCGGCAACGAGGTACCTTATCCGCCGGTCACGCTCATGTGACGGCTGACGCTTGGCCGGTTGTGGCGGCGGTCGATGATGAAGTCGTGGCCCTTCGGTTTGAGACCGATGGCGCGGTCGATCGTCTCGTTGAGCAGGCCGTCATCGATCGAGGCGCGCAACGGCTTGCGCAAATCCGAGGCGTCCTCGTGACCCAGGCATGTATGGATCGTGCCGGTGCAGGTAATCCGCACGCGGTTGCATGACTCGCAGAAGTTATGGGTCATCGGCGTGATGAAGCCGAGCTTGCCGCCGGTCTCGCTGACGCGAACGTAGCGGGCAGGGCCTCCGCTGCTTTCGTCGAGGTCAGTCAAAGTAAATTTTTGCGCGAGCTGCGAGCGGACCATCGATAGCGGCACATATTGATCGATACGGCCGGCACCGATGTCACCCATCGGCATGACCTCGATCAGCGTCAGATCCATATCCTTGCTATGCGCCCATTGCATCAGCGACGGAATCTCGTCCTCGTTCAAGTCCTTCAGCGCGACCGCGTTGATCTTGACCTTGAGGCCTGCGGCATGCGCGGCGTCAATTCCTGCGAGCACCTTGTTCAGATCGCCCCAGCGCGTGATCTCGCGGAATTTCGTGGCATCGAGCGTGTCGAGCGAGACGTTGATGCGCTTCACCCCGCAGTCGGCGAGTTCAGCGGCGTATTTTTCGAGCTGGGATCCGTTGGTCGTCAATGTCAGTTCATCGAGCGCGCCATTTTGCAGGTAACGCGAGAGCGAACGCACCAGCGACATCACGTTGCGGCGGACCAGCGGCTCACCCCCGGTCAGGCGAAGTTTCCGCACGCCCTTGGCGATAAACGCCGAACAAAGGCGGTCGAGTTCTTCCAACGAGAGCAAGTCGGATTTCGGCAGGAAAGTCATGTCCTCGGACATGCAGTAGAAGCACCGCAAATCGCAGCGATCCGTGACCGAGACACGCAAATAGGTGATCGTCCGGCCGTAAGGATCGACCATTCCCGATGAGGGTTTCAGCGAGGAATTTGGAGCAATCAGGTTCATCGACGCGCCTGCGGTTTCTGGATTTGGAACCGTTCACAGGTGTCCAAAGCCGAACTCAATCTAGGCACTAAGCGGCTCGCACACAACGAAGCGAAATGCCGGGTTTGCGCGAAAAGGCGATTAGCGGGACGGTGGCGGCGGGAACGGAGATGAATCGTCCGCCGCAGGCGCGACAGACGGTCTCGGCTTCTTGGCCTTTGGAGCCTTCGGCGCGGCTTTCGGAGCTGCTTTGCCGCCTTTTTGCGGACCCGCCGGCTTCAATTCCGCGAAGACAGGGTTTGGATCGACGACGGTGACGGCGCTCTGGCCTTGAGCGTAATCGGGACTTCCACTTGCGTCAGCCTGCTGGCGGATCACGAGGACAGGA
>JAPLPA010000253.1:6129-19291 GCA_026400415.1 Afipia sp.
CAACGACAAAGAGCACGGCGTTTTGCAACTCTGTCCGGAGGCAATCTTTGCTTCAGCGCCCACCGGAATCGATTCGAGTTGGACCGTGACCGCGAGCGGATCGGACTTGAAGCCACCGAACGATGGCATCGATGGCATCGACGTTGACGAGCATCCGGCAAGCGCAAGGCCTGCTGCGACGACAATAACTACACGCATACAACACCGTCATTTAACGCGGGCGAACTGCCCAGTCCCGCGTAAACCATAGAAGTGTCATCCGGGGCGCGCAACCGGCAGGGCCGCCATAGTAAAGAAAGGGTTAACAGGCCGGAGCCGAAAAATAAGCTGGAATAATGATGTAATTTCAATTGTTTATTTCGTTCCGAAATGCGTCGCCAAGTCCGCAACAGCCTGCGGAAGAGCCTGCATATGCGACACGATGCGATCCGGTTTGAGTTCCGCGACAGGAATATCCGTGTAGCCGAAAGTGACGCCGATCACGGGGACACCCGCGCGCCGCGCGACGCCGACATCGGGGCCGGAATCTCCGACCATGATCGATAAGGAGACCTCGCCACCGGCGCGCACTATGGTCTGGCGCAGAATTGCGGGATCAGGTTTCGACACGCCGAAGGTGTCCGCACCGCAAATGGCATCAAATCGCGACGTCATTTCGAGCTTTTCGAGCAGCAACCGCGACAATCCCTCGAGCTTGTTGGTGCAGACCGCAAAGCGAAAGCCGCCAGATGACAATTCGTCCAGCGTATCGAACAAACTCTCGAACGGGCGCGAGTGATCTGCAATGTGATCGGTGTAGTAGGCGATGAAATCGCCGGTCAGCCGGTCGATGTCCGTAGTGGTTATGGCGCGGCCGTCGAGTTCAAATCCGCGTTCGATCAATTTCCGCGCGCCTGCGCCAATCATGTTGCGTGCCGACGCCATCGGCACGAGCGGCAGACCCTCCCGCTGGAGCACATAGTTCAATGCGCCGATCAGATCGGGCGCGGTGTCGACAAGCGTGCCATCGAGGTCAAAGACGATCAGCGGGGATTTGGCCATACTCACTCGCTAACTGGCGCAGGCACTGCATGCAAGGCTGTGCCGGTCTGACGGAGGCCTGTTAATTTGCATGTTTCCAAGCTGGAAAACCCGTATCGCCGCCGTGAGAATCCGCGCTATATGCCCCGCTTTACCGGCATTGGCCGGTCGCGCCGGAAGCCGCCCATGTCCATGGATGATCTGAAGAGGCAGGCCGCTGCTCGTGCGCTCGAGCAGGTTCGGGATGGCATGCGCCTTGGCCTCGGCACGGGCTCGACTGCAAAGCATTTTGTTGAATTGCTCGGTGAGCGCGTGCGCGGCGGCTTGAAGGTTGTGGGCGTCCCGACGTCGGAAGCAACGCGTGCCGATGCAGAACGATGCGGCGTGCCGTTAAAGACGTTGGAAGAGATTGACCGGCTCGATCTGACCGTCGATGGAGCAGACGAAATCGACCCCAATCTCGACCTGATCAAGGGCGGCGGCGGCGCGTTGTTGCGCGAGAAGATCGTCGCCGCAGCTTCTGACCGGATGATCGTCATTGCTGATGAGACCAAATGGGTCGATACGCTGGGACGGTTTCCATTGCCCATCGAGGTCATACCCTTCGGGCTCGGGGCGACCCGCAGGGCCATCGAAAAGGCGTTTGCCGAAAGCGGCGTTTCGGGGCAAATGGAGGTCCGTAAGGACAAAAATGGCCATGGTTTCGTCACCGATGGCGGCCACTGGATACTCGACGCCCGGCTCGGGCGGATACCCGATTCTCCACGGTTGGCGATGTCGTTAAGTTCAATTCCCGGCGTTGTGGAGCACGGGTTATTCATCGGCCTCGCCAGCACCGCTGTGTTCGCGGGGGCTAACGGAATTCGTATTGTTGAACGGCCTTCACGCCGCAATTGAGGAGAATTGGAATGAAGAAACTTTCGTACACATTGTTCGCGGCGATTGCCGCACTCGGAATCATCATGACTGGCGCGATGGCGCAAGCACCGAAGGCCGAACCGCTGAAGCCGGTTTCCGCTGCCGCGCTCGCCTCTGCAAAAGAAATTCTCGTCGCTAAGAATGTCGCATTGATTTACCAGGGCGCCATTCCGGGCCTCGTTCAGCGCGTCAAGGATCAACTCACGCAAACCAATCTGAACCTGCAGAAAGATCTCGATGAAGCTTCTGCAAAGGTCGCAAAGGATCTCGCAGGTCGCGAGCAGGAAATCGGCGAGCAGATGGCCAAGATCTACGCTAACGCATTCACGGAATCCGAACTCAAGGAACTTGCGACGTTCTACAATTCGCCATTGGGCAAGAAGGTGATCGATGCCGAGCCTAACGCCTTCGCCAACAGCCGCGCCTTCATGAACGAGTGGGCGCAGAAGATCGTGCAGGAAATCGATACCAAACTTCGCGCGGAAATGAAGGCGCGCGGCAAGCCTGTCTCTGGCTAGTATCGCGATGGCTGATCTCGACGTCGATCTATTCGTCATCGGTGGAGGTTCGGGCGGCGTGCGCGCCGCCCGTCTCGCCGCCGGTTACGGAGCCAAGGTCGTCGTCGCAGAAGAATACCGGATGGGTGGCACCTGCGTGATCCGCGGTTGTGTGCCCAAGAAGCTGATGGTCTATGCCTCGCATATCCACCAGGAGATCGCCGACGCCGCTGGGTTCGGCTGGACGATCCCGACGGCTTCCTTCGACTGGGCGACATTGATCGCCAACAAGGACAAGGAAATCGCGCGACTTGAGGCCGCGTACACGTTCAACGTCGAGAAATCCGGCGCAAGCGTCGTCAAGACGCGCGCGGTGTTCGAGGATGCGCATTCGTTGCGTCTTGCGACCGGCGAAAAGGTCAACACGAAATATGTGCTGATCGCCACTGGCGGCGCGCCGAACCATGGCGCAGCCATTCCGGGTATCGAACACGTTATTTCATCCAATGAAGTGTTTCATCTGAAGCACCTTCCCAAGCGCGTCGTCATTCAGGGCGGCGGTTACATCGCGCTGGAATTCGCCTGCATTTTCGCAGGATTTGGCTCCGATGTGACGCTGATCTATCGCGGAGAGAATATCCTGCGTGGCTTCGACGAGGATGTTCGCGCGCATGTTCGTCACGAAATGGAAGAAGCGGGCATTACAATTCTCACCGGCTGCAAGGTCGAGAAGGTCGATCGCCACGGCGATGTGTTCACCTCGCATCTGTCGAACGGATCGAGCGTGGCGTCGGATCAGGTGATGTTCGCCATCGGGCGTCATCCCAACGTCAAGGGTTTGGGATTGGAGAAAGCGGGCGTTGCGCTCAATCCAGTGAATGGCGGCATTGCCGTCAACGAGTTCTCGCAGACCAACGTGCCGAACATCTATGCGGTCGGCGACGTGACCCATCGGGTCAATCTCACACCGGTCGCGATCCGCGAGGGCCACGCGTTTGCAGACAGTGTGTTCGGTGGACGCCCAACGCGCGTCGATCATGCCGATATTCCGACCGCGGTGTTTTCGCAGCCGCAGGTCGGCACAGTGGGCCTCACGGAAGCCGAGGCGCGCGCGCAATACACCCACGTCGATATTTACAAGGCCAACTTCAGGCCGATCAAGGCGACGATTTCCGGCAACACCAGCCGCGTGCTGATGAAGCTGATCGTCGATGGTGTGACGGATCGGATTCTCGGCTGCCATATCGTGTCATCCGATGCCGCCGAGATCATTCAGGTCGTCGGCATCGCGATCAAGACGAAGGCCACGAAGGCGGATTTCGACGCGACCTTCGCGGTGCATCCGACATCGGCTGAAGAACTGGTGACGATGCGCACGCCGACATCGCGCCATGTCCGGCAGGCCGCAGAGTAGGGTGCGCAACGCTGCTGCTCCCCGTGGTTAACGCAGAACAGCTGCCAAACCATTGAGCAGTAAGGGCGAATTGCAACTGGTAACGGCACCGCAGCCTGTGTATAACCCCGCGCTATCACACAGACTTTGGTTCAGGAGTTTAGGTCATGTCCGAGCGTTGGACGCCCGACAGCTGGCGCAAGAAGCCAGTTCTGCAAGTGCCGGATTATCCCGACGCGAAAGCGTTGACGGATGTCGAGGCGCAGCTTGCGACATTTCCGCCGCTGGTCTTTGCAGGTGAGGCCCGCAATCTGAAGAAGTCGCTGGCCCGCGTCGCCAATGGCGAGGCCTTCCTGTTGCAGGGCGGCGATTGCGCCGAGAGCTTCGCCGAGCACGGCGCGAATAATATCCGCGATTTCTTCCGTGTGCTTTTGCAGATGTCGGTCGTAATGACCTACGCCGCCGGGATGCCGGTGGTAAAGGTCGGCCGCATCGCCGGACAATTCGCAAAGCCGCGCTCGTCGCCGATGGAAAAGCAGGGCGATGTTGAATTGCCGAGCTATCGCGGCGACATCGTCAATGACATGGCGTTCACGAAAGAATCCCGCATCCCCGATCCGCAGCGCCAGCTGATGGCGTATCGCCAGTCGGCGGCGACATTGAATCTTTTACGCGCGTTCGCGACGGGCGGGTTCGCCAATCTGGGAAGCGTGCATCAGTGGATGCTTGGTTTTCTCAAGGACTCTCCGCAGTCGCGTCGTTACAAGGAATTGGCGGATCGCATTTCGGATGCGCTGAATTTCATGCAGGCGTGCGGCCTCGATCTTGAGAGCCATCCCGAACTGCGCGCTACCGATTTTTACACCAGCCATGAAGCGCTGCTGCTGCCCCCGTACCCGTAAAGGTAAAGATACCTGTTGCAGATAATGCTGCCGTAACCGTATCATGGTCATGTTGAATATTTTCGCGGCATCAAGAATCCGATCGGCCTCAAATGCGGCCCATCGCTGAAGCCGGATGAGCTCATCAAGTTGATCGATATTCTCAATCCTGAGAACGAGCCGGGCCGCCTCACGCTTATCAATCGCTTCGGTTCCGACAAGATCGACGCGCATTTGCCGCAACTCATTCGCGCTGTGAAGCGCGAAGGCCGCAGTGTGGTCTGGTCGTGCGATCCGATGCACGGCAACACCATCACGTCGACCAGCGGTTACAAGACCCGTCCGTTCGACCGCGTGCTGGGCGAGGTGAAATCGTTCTTTACGATCCACGCCACTGAGGGAACGCATGCCGGTGGCGTGCACCTGGAGATGACCGGGCAGGATGTGACCGAATGCATCGGCGGCGCGCGTGCGATCACCGATGAGGACCTTAACGACCGCTATCACACGGTCTGCGATCCGCGCCTCAACGCCGAGCAATCCATCGACATGGCTTTCCTGATCGCCGAACTGCTCAAGCAGGAACGCGTGGGCAAGGCGAAGCCGATGCCGGCTGTCGCGGGATTCTGAAATTGGGTGGCGTGCTGCAACGGATGTGGCGCGCCACCATTAACAGCCGCAATGGCCTCGCTTTCGCGTCTCGCTCCGAGCAGGCATTCCGCGAGGAAATCGTCGCCCTTGTCATTGCAGTGCCGCTGGCATTTCTGATCGGCACGACGCCTGCGCGGCGCGTCGAGATGATCGGCGTCGTGCTGCTGTTGATGGTGGTCGAACTGCTCAACACTGCAATCGAAAAACTCGCCGATCGTCTGACGACCGTTCACGATACGCAGATCGGCCGGGACAAGGACATGGGCACTGCGGCCGTAGGCGTCACGCTCGTCATCGCTGGCATGATCTGGTTGTTCGCCATCGCTGAGCGCATAGGGCTTATTTGATACCGCAATTGCGGACTTATGCTCCAGCGGGCTAAAAGGTCTCATGGCCGACAAGAAGCAATTCGTCGTCACGATCGCGCAGCTTAATCCGGTTGTCGGCGATGTTGCGGGCAATGCCGCCAAGGCGCGCGCCGCGCGGGCGAAAGCCAAGAGCGATGGCGCGGATCTGGTCGTGCTGACCGAGCTGTTCATTGCCGGTTATCCGCCGGAAGATCTCGTGCTGAAGCCAGCATTTCAGGCAGCTTGCCGCGCCGAAATCGAAACGCTCGCGCGCGAAACGAGCGACGGCGGCCCCGCGATGCTGATCGGCACGCCATGGGTCGATGACGGCAAGCTCTATAATGCCTGCGCGCTGCTCGACGGCGGACGCATCGCGGCCATTCGCTACAAGGTCAATCTTCCCAATTACGGCGTGTTCGACGAGAAGCGCGTATTTGCGCGCGGGCCAGTGTCAGGTCCCGTCACCATTCGCGGCGTGCGCGTGGGCATCCCGATCTGCGAAGACACGTGGATGGAAGAATCCGCCGACTACGAAAACGTCGTCGAATGTCTGCACGAGACCGGCGCGGAAATTCTCATCGTGCCGAACGGCTCACCTTACACACGCGAAAAATACGACATGCGGATGTCGGTGTCGGTGGCGCGCGTTACGGAAAGTCATCTGCCGCTCATCTACGTCAACGAAATCGGCGGCCAGGATGAGCTTGTGTTCGACGGCACGTCGTTCGGATTGAACGCCGACAAGTCGCTGGCGTTTCAACTGCCGTCATTCGCAGAAAATATCACGACGACGAAATGGACCAAAGGCGAGGGCGGCTGGACTTGCAAGGGACTGGTCGCATCATTGATCGATGGCGACAAGGCCGATTACGCGGCATGCGTGCTCGGGTTGCGCGACTATGTGACGAAGACTGGATTTCCCGGCGTCTTGCTGGGTGTCTCGGGCGGCATCGACTCGGCGTTGTGCGCAGCCATTGCGGTCGATGCGCTCGGTGCGGACAAATTGCGCGGCGTGATGCTGCCGTTCAGGTTTACGGCGCAGGAATCGCTCGACGACGCGGCCAAACTCGCAAAAGCGCTCGGATTCAAATACGAAGTTCTGCCGATCGCGTCGGCGGTGGAAGGCTTTGAGAGCATCCTTAGCGAGACGTTCAAGGGATTGCCGCGCGACGTGACGGAAGAAAATCTGCAGGCCCGCACGCGCGGCGTTCTCTTGATGGCAATGTCCAACAAAACCGGTGCGATGCTGGTGACGACCGGCAACAAATCCGAAATGTCGGTGGGCTATGCCACGCTCTACGGCGACATGAACGGCGGCTACAATCCGATCAAGGATATTTACAAGACCGAAGTGTTTCGCCTCTCAACATTGCGCAACACATGGAAACCTGACGGCGCGCTCGGTCCATCCGGCGAAGTCATTCCGCCGAACATCGTCACGCGGCCGCCGACGGCGGAATTACGCGAGAACCAGACCGATCAGGATTCGCTGCCGCCGTATGATATTCTCGATGGTATTCTCGAACGCCTCGTCGAGCGCGAGCAGACTTTGGCGTCGATCATCGCCGAGGGCTTCGACCGCGATACGGTGGTGCGGATCGAGCGGTTGTTGAATGTTGCCGAATACAAGCGGCGTCAGGCGGCACCGGGCGTCAAGGTCACGCGCAAGAATTTCGGCCGCGACCGCCGCTATCCCATCGTCAACAAGTTTCGCGACTCCGGGAAGGCCGCACCCGCGCCGGATCATTCGCTGGTGACGAAATCCGGCAGCGGGTCTGCGGAAGCGTTTTAAGGCTGATTAGCGCGCCGGGATGAATGTCGGGCCGACCGAGCGGATCGGTTTTTCGCCAGAAGTGGGCGTTGCCGCAGTCGTGTCTGCGGGCGCAGCGGTTGGCGTCGAGGGAGCCGTTGCGGCAACCGGTTTTTTCGCCGCCCCCGGAGCTTTCGGCGGCTGCGCCATCTTCTTCGAGCTCTCGTCGGTCACGATGATGTCGCCCTGCGAGATTGCATCGCGCTGGTCGATATTCTTCAACGCATCCGACCACGTCTGTCCCGCCGCGCGGCAACTGCATGACTTGTCGAAGGCCTGCCGGTATTTGAAGGCGTTGGGAGATTGCGTGTAGGGCTGGCCGCTGATCGAGACCGCTGAATTCATGTCTTCGCCAGGATTGCGATACGTATAGAGCGTCGTCTCGGCCGCCGGACACAGCGCCTTGCAGGTGCGCTCGTCGTCGCCAAAACGACTCGGAACGGTTGCGAAGGACACCGGAAAATAGAACCCGTCGCATTGCCGCGCGCAGACGGTGCGGAACGTGTTGCCTGCAGCGCCATAATCTCCGCCCGGATTGGTCGCGCCGCCGAATAGATTTTGCAGAAAGTTTCCGGCGGAGTCGCGTGCCGCATTGGCGTATTGCGGCCCGCAATTGTTCTGAGCGAGCGCCAGCATCACCGAACGGCGTTGACCGTCGCGGTCCGACCCGCCGACATTGCCGCCGCGCAGCGTCCCTAAACTGCTGTTGATCTGGTCGAGGTTCTGCCGCATCTGCTGAATGCGCGTATTGATGGGGCCGCATTTTTCGGAATTGCCGCCGCCGAACAGCGAGAAGAATCCCGAACTGTCGCAGCCCTGGGTCTTGGCCTGCTGCTGTACCCGATCCAGTTCGGACTGCTGGCGGGTTTGCGCGTCCTCGTAACGGCGGATCTGGTCGGCCTTGCCGCTGTCGCCGCCGGCCGCACCGGAATCGATCGAGGCAAGCTGACCAACGAGCCGCTGGCAGATCGGGCTGCTTGCGCCGGACTGTTGTGAAAAAGGCGGCGAGCCCTGCGCGACCGCGCATTCAATCGACGCCGCACTCAGAAGTGCGGCGCTGACAAATATCCAACGTCGGTGAAGGTAATTCGGCAAACTTTCACAACCCGGCAACACGACCGTGAGCGGTCACGGATGCTTCACTTAACTGCTTCCGGGGGCGAGGTCACGCCCAAACCGGGGCGGGGATATGGCGGTGGAACCGTGAAAGTTGGCGCTATCAGCGTTGGCAGGTGATTGCGACATATTCGCCGCAGTTGCTGCCGTTGCAGGTGGCGGCCCCGGATTTTGGTACCGCGCCTGTGACTTCGTCGGGGTCCACCCTGCGAAACGCGGTGGCTTGGGCGAATTCACGCGACTGGCAATAAGCCCGCGCTGCGGAGGCTCCGCATTTGTCGCCGCCCGCAAGGCATTTATCGACGCCGTATCCGTCCGACTGATTGGCGATGATGAAGACGCGGCTGTCGGCCAAAGCGGGGGCCGCACAGAGCATCGCGCAGACGGAAAGTGCGGACAGAATTCGCATGGTGCCCCGGCATGATGTGGACGATGCACCTTCGATACGCCTGAACCGTTAAAAATGATTAACCAGCGGCGACCTTGCGGCCTTGACGGCTCGCCCGTGGCGGGATCATTGTGCCGCCGATGAACGGTTCTCTCGCCATTTTCGGCATTTGCCGCGAGATTATTAGCTAGCTGATTCGCTGGCTGGAGCCGTCTTTTCTCAACCGAGATCATGGGACGACCCGGCCGCAAGGCTTTAAGGGTGCGACGTCTATGGAGCTGAAGCTCTACGATACGCTGACGAAAGAGAAGCGCGTTTTCGCGCCGCTCGAAAAGAATAACGTGCGCATGTATGTGTGCGGGCCGACGGTCTATGACTTCGCGCATATTGGCAACGCGCGCCCCGTCATCGTGTTCGATGTGCTGTTTCGGCTGCTGCGGCATCTCTATGGCGAGAGCCACGTCACTTACGTGCGCAACATCACCGACGTCGATGACAAGATCAACGACCGCGCGGCGCGCGATTTCCCCGGCATGGCGTTGAACGACGCCATTCGGAAGGTCACTGAAAAAACCGCGAACCAGTTTCACGCCGATGTCGCCGCACTCGGATGTCTTGCTCCGACGCATGAGCCGCGCGCGACAGATTTCGTATTGCCGCGTGCCGACGGCAAGGCCGACATGACGACGCTCATCAAGCAATTGATCGCGCGCGGGCATGCGTATGAAGCCGGCGGCGAAGTTTTGTTCGACACCTCGTCGATGAAAGATTACGGCGCGCTGTCGGGCCGCAAGCTGGAAGATCAACGCGCCGGTGCGCGCGTCGCGGTGGACGCCCACAAGAAAAATCCCGCCGACTTCGTGTTGTGGAAGCAATCCTCACCTGACGAGCCCGGCTGGGAGTCGCCGTGGGGCAGGGGCCGTCCCGGCTGGCACATCGAATGTTCGGCGATGAGCGCGGCATATCTGGGCGACGTGTTCGACATTCACGGCGGGGGACTTGATCTGGTTTTTCCGCATCATGAAAACGAACTCGCGCAGTCGCGATGCGCACACGGCACGCCGACGATGGCGAACTACTGGATGCACAACGGCTTTCTTCAAGTCGAAGGCGAGAAGATGTCGAAGTCGCTCGGCAATTTCGTCACGATCAACGAGGCGTTGAAAGATTGGCCGGGCGAAGTGCTGCGGTTCAATATGCTGAAGACACATTACCGGCAGCCGATTGATTGGACATTGAAGAGCCTTGAGGAGAGCGAAAGAACGCTTGACGAGTGGTATGCGCTTTCCGAAGTAGGAAGCGCGAGAACGAGTGAGGCAACTTGGCCTCGAGCAGTTCTCGAAGCTTTAAGCGATGACCTGAATACTCCAAAGGCAATCGCTGAGTTGCACCAACTCAGAAATCGGGCTGTGCATGGTGACGGGTTTGAAGCCCGAAGAATGGCGAAATCGAAAGCAAGAAAATTCAGGCGTCGATCAATCCGCAGTGGATGCTCTGCTTGGACGGCGCCGTGAAGCCCGCGCGCGCAAAGATTTTGCTGAGTCCGACCGTATCCGCGACGAACTCGCCGCGATGGGTGTTGCCATCAAAGACAGCAAGGACGCTGACGGCAAACCCGTGACCACGTGGGAGATCGCGCGATGAAGAAACCCGACACGCCGTTTCCGAAACACGCCGTGTACTACATCGCCATCAAGTGGCTGCTCATCATCGCCGCCATCGCGCTGGCGCTGAAGCTCATCGGCAAGTGGTGATATAACGCGATGGGACAGGCGTTACCCAAGGTTGGATTGCGGCCGTATCTTCCGGCGGACACGTCGGTGCTGGCCTCGATCTTCGTCGCCGCCATCGATGTGCTGACCGAGGACGATTATTCGCAAGCGCAGCGCGAAGCATGGGCCAGCGCCGCCGAGGATGAAGACAAATTCGGCAAGCGCCTCTCGTCGCAATTAACGCTGGTCGCGACGATTGCGAGTTCGCCGGTCGGTTTCGTGTCGCTCAAAGGCGCGGATGAAATCGATCTGCTCTATGTGCATCCGTCATCGGTGCGGCAGGGTGTGGCGACGTCACTGTGCGATGCCATCGAAAAGCTCGCAGCGGCGCGTGGCGCAAAAGCACTCACCGCCGAGGTCAGCGACACAGCGGAACGTTTTTTCGCCAAGCGCGGCTATGAAGGCCAGAGCCGCAACACGATTTCGGTCGGGGACGAATGGCTCGCCAACACGACGATGAAAAAGACATTTATAGCCGAAGTTACACCGGTGAGACCCTCATGAGTAAAGAGCGCCTTTATCTGTTCGACACGACATTGCGCGACGGCGCGCAAACCAACGGCGTCGATTTCACGCTGCACGACAAGCAGATCATTGCATCGATGCTGGACGATCTCGGCATCGATTACGTAGAGGGCGGCTATCCGGGTGCCAATCCGTCCGACACGCAATTCTTTGCGACCAAGCCGAAGTTCGATCATGCGAAGTTCACCGCATTCGGCATGACGCGCCGTCCGGGGCGCTCGGTCTCGAACGATCCGGGACTTGCCGATTTACTCGCCGCGAAAGCCGACGCGATCTGTTTCGTCGCCAAGTCGTCCGAATACCAGGTGCGCGTGGCGTTGGAGACGACGAACGAGGAAAACCTCGCCTCGATCCGCGACAGTGTCAGTGCGGCGAAAAAAGCGGGCCGTGAAGTGATGCTCGACTGCGAGCATTTCTTCGACGGCTATAAAGAGAATCCGAAATTTGCGCTGGAATGCGCGAAAGCGGCGTATGAGTCCGGCGCGCGCTGGGTCGTGCTGTGCGATACCAATGGCGCACCGAGGTTGCGAAACACATTCCCGGCGATCATCTCGGCATCCACACCCATAACGATACCGAACAGGCGGTGGCGAATTCGCTTGCCGCCGTGCGCGCGGGCGCGCGGCAGATTCAGGGCACGCTCAACGGATTAGGCGAACGCTGCGGCAACGCCAATCTGTGTTCGCTCATCCCGACGCTGAAACTCAAGAAGGAATTTGCGGACAAATTCGATATCGGTGTGTCGCAGGAAAAGCTCGCAACGCTGGTTCATGCCTCGCGCGCGCTCGATGACATCCTGAACCGCGCGCCGGATCGCCATGCGCCCTATGTCGGCGAAAGCGCGTTCGTCACCAAGACCGGCATTCATGCGTCCGCCGTAATGAAAGACCCGCATACGTATGAGCACGTCGCGCCTGAAGCGGTCGGCAATCATCGCAAGGTTCTGGTGTCCGATCAGGCGGGCCGCTCGAATGTCATCGCCGAACTGGAACGTGCGAAAATTCCGTTCGACAGGAACGATCCGAAACTCGCTCGTCTCGTCGAAGAAATGAAAGAGAAAGAGGCGGCGGGTTACGCCTACGAGTCGGCGAATGCGTCGTTCGATCTTCTGGCGCGCCGCGTGCTCGGTAAGGTGCCGGATTATTTTCGCGTGGTGCAATTCGACGTCAATGTCGAGCAGCGCACCAATGCCGTCGGCAAGCGCGTCAGCGTGGCGATGGCAGTGGTGAAGGTCGATGTCGCGGGTGAAGTTCTGATTTCGGCGGCCGACGGCAACGGCCCCGTGAACGCGCTCGACGTGGCGCTGCGCAAGGACCTCGGCAAGTACCAGAAATATATCGATGGCCTGAAGCTCGTTGACTACCGCGTGCGAATTCTCAACGGCGGTACCGAGGCCGTGACGCGAGTTCTGATCGAGAGCGAAGACGAAGAAGGGGAGCGCTGGACGACAGTCGGCGTGTCTCCCAATATCATCGACGCCTCGTTTGAGGCGCTGATGGATTCCGTGGTGTATAAGCTCGTGAAGTCGAACGCTGGCGCGTGATCCTGAAAAGTGGAAGCCGGTTTTCGGATCGGATCACGCGCAAGGAATAGGTGGAGTCGATGATCGATCACATCTCTGTCGGCGTCTCCGATCTTGAACGTTCCGCGAAATTCTACGAGGCGGCGTTTGCGCCGCTCGGCCTGACAAAACTGATCGTGCGGCCTGCGAATATCGGTTTCGGAAAAACCTATCCGGAATTCTGGATCAATCTGCGCGCCGGTATGAAACCTGTGTCGCCGGAAACAGGCATTCATATTTGTCTGCGGGCCAAAACCACAGCTGAGATCGGGGCGTTCTATGA
>JAPLPA010000093.1:0-6169 GCA_026400415.1 Afipia sp.
CCGGCCTTGCGCCATCAGCACATCGACCTGCCGAAGCTTCGCAACAATCTCTTCCGCTGTATGCCTCTTCCTTGCCATCGATCTCATCCTCCATCCGAAAAATATACTTCAGGGAGGACCACTTCAAAGGGGGCAGATCATCGTCCGTATCGCGCTGGACCTTCCTATCATTACGGATATCGTCCGGCCTATCGTCACTACGGTTATCGCGCGCGTCCTGTGGTCCGTTACGGCTATGCACCGCGCTTCTATGGCCCACGCCACTCCTACATGCATGGTCCGCGCGTTCGCTACGCACCGCAGATCGGTACCCGCGGCTATCCGCTGCGCTACAAGTTCTGATCTAGCGATTTGAAAACGAAACGCCCGTCTGCATTGCGCAGGCGGGCGTTTTTCTTTTGGCGTCAGCTTTTCATCAGGCCGAGGCGGCTTGCGCCGATGTAAAGCGCCAGCGCAGCTGCGTTAGAAACGTTCAGACTTTTGATCGCGCCCGGCATGTCCATGCGTGCCACGACGCTGCACGTGTCGCGCGTCAACTGTCGCAAGCCTTTGCCTTCCGCACCTAGCACCAGCGCCAGCGGCGCGTGCAATGTGATGTCCGCCAGATTACCGCTACCTTCGCTGTCCAATCCCACAGTCATGAAGCCGGCGTCGTTCATCTCGCCAAGGGCGCGATGAAGATTTGGCACTTCAACCATTGGCACTAGTTCGAGTGCGCCGGACGCTGACTTCGCCAGCACACCAGTCGCTTCCGGACTGTGACGCGACGTGGTGACAATCGCTTTCACGTTGAATGCCGCAGCCGAGCGCAGGATCGCACCGACATTGTGCGGATCGGTGATCTGATCGAGCACAAGCACAATTCCTTCCTGCGGTAATTCGTCGAGATGCAGCGAGTCGAGTGGATCGGCTTCCACGAGCAGTCCCTGATGAACGGCATCCGGACCAAGCCGCCGATCGATGTCTTGCGGGTGCACGAGTTCCGGCGGCACACGCGTGTCAATGTTTTCGTCGGCGAGGCGGCGGGCTGAGTTTTCAGTAACGAGCAATTTGCGGATCTGCCGGGCCGGGTTGGCGAGCGCGGCTGTGACGGTGTGCCAGCCATAGAGGATCACAGGACCGTCGCCTGAGGTGCCACCCGAACGGTCGAGCTTGCCTTGTCGGTCGCGCCATGCGGGGCGGTCGCCGTCACGGCTTTGGTTCCGTTGGGGACCGCGCGGAGCGCCCTGACGTCCGCCAGATCGAGATTTTCGTGTCCGATCGCCCATGCGGGGCTTGTCCCACGCGGCCGGAATAAAGGCAATTTGGGGCGTTTGCCGGGCGAGATAAATACGGTGGCGTTGGTTGACTTTACCTGCAGGCATCGCCCATAAACGCGCCAATCGGGCGCCCGTCAGTGGGCACGTTTTTCCGCCATCCTTGGCCTTTTCTTGGCCTTCCAGCTGCCGTTAGGCGGATGGTTGCGATGGCGTCAGCGGGGGAGTGTCCCGAGTGGCAAAGGGAGCTGACTGTAAATCAGCCGTCTTATGACTTCGAAGGTTCGAGTCCTTCTTCCCCCACCAATCTGAAACGCTCGGGAAAAATCTTCCCGAGCGTTTTTCATTGGGTAGTTGCGAAGCGACTGCGAGGAACAATTCCGATCAATAGGGGCCGTTCGCCCGATAGCGTCTTTGATCGCCATACTGCCGAGCAAAAGCGATCTGCGGATTTTCCTGACAATATGCATTCCGGCCAGCGGCGCTCGCCATGCACTGAGCATACGTGTTGTAGTAGCAGGTACCGGGACCGGGCTCCCAACCTTCCTTAAGGCAGAAGCGGTAATCCCGGGCATTTGCGGCACCGGCGCCAAGCGCCAGCACGCCAGCCAAAGCGGCAAAGGCCAAAAGTGCGTTACGCATGAGTTTTCTCCTTTGTTCAAACGAAGAACCCGGAGCTACAAGGATCGTTCCGGGGCCGCATTCACGATGTGCACTTAGTATTGAGACGCGGTAAGTGCCATGCTAGTTCAACACATAGTCGCGGGTGTAGCTCAATGGTAGAGCAGCAGCCTTCCAAGCTGAATACGAGGGTTCGATTCCCTTCACCCGCTCCAGCTTTCCCGTCAATATTAAGTCACTGACTGCCAGCGCGGGTATAGCTCAATGGTAGAGCATGAGTTTTCCAAACTTGAGACAAGGGTTCGATTCCCTTTACCCGCTCCAGATGGTCGCACCGCATGACGCTTCTGGGTGAAGCCGCCGTCGCAATGTGGTGGGATATCGCGCGCGCCAGTCGCACGGAATTCGAAGACTGGCATTCGCACGAACATTTTCCCGAGCGGATGAACATTCCGGGTTTCATGCGCGGATCACGTTGGGCGAGTACGGAAGGCGGAGACGGCTTCTTTGTCATGTACGAGCTCGATAGCTACGCGACTTTGACATCGCCCCACTATCTCGGCAGCCTCAACAATCCGACCCCATGGTCGAAGAAGATGATGCCCCATCATCGCAACATGATCCGTAGCCAGTGCCGTGTCATGGAGAGTTATGGCGGCGGTATTGCCCGCGCGATGATGACGCTGCGGTTATCGCCACAGTCGGGCCAAGTGGATTTGCTTCGGCAGCATTTGAAAACGGCACTTTTTAAACTGCCGCTTCAGCCGGGACTGACAGGCGCACACTTGCTTCATACGCAAACGCCGGATGTCGAACTCACACGCGAACAGAAAATTCGGGGCGGAGACGCTGTTGCGGATTGGGTCGTTCTGGTTTCAGGGTATGACTCCAAAGCTCTCTCGCTGCTTGCCGATGGAGACCTCAGTGTTGAAGCTTTGAGTGGCGCAGGGGCAGAAGGCAAACCGATGTATTCCTTTTTCGATCTGGCTTACACGATGACGCCCGCGGATATTCGCGTCTCATCAAGGTGAGGGAATGATGAAATACTCGATATGAAAGACTTGGCCGGCAAGACAGCTTTTGTGACCGGTGGTGCAAGCGGCATCGGCCTTGCGATGGGCCGCGCATTTGCGGAAGCCGGCATGAACGTGATGCTTGCCGACATCGAAGCCGATGCTTTGGCCGACGCCGTGAAAAGCCTGCACAATGTCGGACCCGGCGTGCGCGGCGTCGTCTGCGACGTCGCCGATCCTGCGAGCGTCGATCGTGCGGGCAAGGAGACCTACGACGCCTTCGAGAATGTTCACGTCGTCTGCAACAATGCCGGCGTCGCTGCGGGCGGCGGCATCGATGACATTTCGCTCGATAGCTGGAAATGGGTGCTCGACGTCAATCTGATGGGCGTGCTTCACGGCACCCGGACGTTTCTGCCCCATATGCGCGCGCACAATGAAGGTGGACACTTCGTCAACACTGCGTCGATGGCAGGAATGATGAGCGGCATGGGGTTCAGCCCCTACACCGCAAGCAAGTTCGCGGTCGTTGCAATGTCGGAAGGGCTTGCGCCACAGATCAAGCCGTTCGGCATCGGCATGTCGATACTCTGTCCGGGTTTCGTTCGAACCCGCATCGGTGAGAGCGGACGCAATCGGCCGCAACACTACGGTCCGGCAAATGCTTATGCGCCAGACAGTCCGGCTGCAGCGATGGTGGCGATGATCGCCGAACTCATCAAGGCCGGGATCGAACCGTCAGATGTTGCCGCGCGTGTGCTGAATGCGATCCGCGAGGATGAACTTTATATCTTCACGCATCCGGAGATGGGCGTGGAGATGAAGCAACGGTTCGAAGCAATCGAAGCGGCGATGGATAAGGCGGCTTCGCTTAAGGGATTGGTGTAGGAATCAAGCCTTGCGGCCTGCAGCCGCGCGCAATGAAATCGGTTTGCGTTCGACGCCGGTCAGTGCATCTTCTGCCACCGCAACAATCCGCTTGATGACCGCTTCGGTATCGTCGGTCGTGCATGCGCCGCCGGACAGTTTCAGCAGCCGTTCGCGATCCGTGACCGTCTGTCGCTGCATCGACAGCGCGAAGTGCAGTCCCCAATAGATGTCGGCTTCATCGCGGTTCGGCAGCGCGCGGCGCAACGCGGTCGCAAAACGCTGAAGATGGCGAAATTCGCGATCCACGATCTTTTTGATCGGCGGCACGGTTTCGACCGATGCGCGCGTCATGAAGCGTGCCGCCGCAGACATCTGGTGATCGGGGCTGAGACACCAACGCAGCGGCGGGCCGACCAATGCCAGCAGGATTGTTTCAACGCTCGGCTGCCCATTACCGGCTTCCTCGGCGGCTTTCAGTTCGGCAAAGCGTTCGCGATTGAGCACTGTCGTGCGGCTGACGAAAAGCTCCGCGAGCAACTCATCCTTTGAGCCGAAATGATAGTTGACGGCTGCAAGATTGACGCCCGCTGCGGCCACGATGTCGCGCATCGTCACCTCGCCGAAAGAACGCTCCGCCCACAGCTTTTCGGCTGCAGTGAGGATCGCGGTTCGGGTTTGGTCGCTCGACATCGGCACCACATAAAGCCTAGCTCGCATTTCGCAATGCGAGACGACAAATCAAACATTTGTATGAGCGACGCTTGCCATTCAAACAAATGTATGAAATCAAGCTACCAGCAAGATTGCGATGCCGCAAGCGGATCGTTTCGGGACTGCAACGTCAATGTCGCTGACGTGTTTTCCTGCGATGGACTCACGGCAGCGTCCGGTGCAAGATTTTTCAACCAACAGCAAATGAGGAATGTCCCATGGATTTCACGATGTCTGATCGCCAGAAGGAATGGCTGAATCGCGTCTCGTCGTTCATGGACAAGCATGTCCGTCCCGCAGTCCCAACCTACAAACAGCAAGATGCGACCGGCGACCGCTGGAAAGTCATTCAGGTCGTCGAGGACCTGAAGAAGAAAGCCAGGGCCGAAGGTCTTTGGAACATGTTCATGCCGCCGTCGTCGCATGAGGACAATGAATTCCGTGGTGCGGGCCTCACCAATCTCGAATACGCGCTTCTCGCTGAGCAAATGGGCCACATCGGCTTCGCGTCGGAAGTGTTTAACTGCTCCGCGCCCGATACCGGCAATATGGAAGTCATCATGCGCTACGGCTCGAAAGAGCAGAAGCGCCAGTGGCTGCGCCCCTTGATGGACGGCGAAATCCGTTCTGCATTTTTGATGACCGAGCCTGCGGTGGCGTCGTCGGATGCGACCAACATTGAGACCAGCATCAAGCGCGACGGGGATCATTACGTCATCAACGGCACCAAATGGTGGTCGTCCGGTGCGGGCGATCCGCGCTGCAAGATCGCCATTCTGATGGGCAAGACGGATTTTAGCGCGCCGAAGCATCAGCAGCAGTCGCAAATTCTCGTGCCGCTCGACACCAAGGGTATCACCATTGAAAAGATGTTGCCGGTGTTTGGCTTTGACGACGCGCCGCACGGTCACGCGCAGATCAAGCTTGAGAACGTTCGCGTGCCAGCGAGCAATCTGTTGCTCGGCGAGGGACGTGGCTTCGAGATCGCGCAGGGCCGTCTCGGTCCGGGTCGTATCCATCATTGCATGCGCACCATCGGCAAGGCCGAAGAGGCGCTGGAGAAGATGGTCAAGCGTCTGTCGTCGCGGACGGCTTTCGGCAAGAAGATCATCGAGCATTCGGTGTGGGAGCAACGTATCGGCGAAGCACGCACCGACATCGAGATGAATCGCCTGCTGTGCCTCAAGGCTGCCGACATGATGGATAAGGTCGGCAACAAGACCGCGCAGCTCGAAATCGCGATGATTAAGGTATCTGCGCCGAACATGGCGCTGCGTATCATCGATAACGCGATCCAGGCGTTCGGTGCGGCCGGCGTGTCCGACGAAGCGGGCCTTGCCAAGGACTACGCGGGCATCCGCACGCTGCGTCTTGCGGACGGTCCCGATGAAGTTCACAATCGTGCCATCGCACGACTTGAGCTTCGCAAATACGCGAATGCTCCAACCAAGCATTGATAGCGCATTATGGCTGCTGGTGGCGTCCGTCAGGACGACGAATATTCAGGCACCAAGCCTGTCGAGGAGCGTCATCGTGTCAACGATGCCGCCCTCGCGGCGTGGATGAGTGAGCATGTTGAGGGCTTCAAGGGTCCGCTGACTGTTCTGCAGTTCAAGGGCGGTCAGTCGAACCCGACCTATCGCCTCGACACGCCGGCAACATCCTATGTGATGCGCCGCAAGCCGTTCGGAAAATTGC
>JAPLPA010000093.1:6184-15433 GCA_026400415.1 Afipia sp.
GAAAATTGCTCCCGTCGGCGCATGCGGTCGATCGCGAATTCAAGGTAATCGCAGCCCTACACAAGCAGGGCTTTCCGGTCGCGCGCGCTTATGCGCTGTGCATGGACGACGCGGTGATCGGTGCAGCCTTCTATATCATGTCGATGGAAGAGGGCCGGGTATTCTGGAATCCGCAGTTGCCAAATCAGCCGCCTGCCGAGCGCCGCGCGATTTTCACCGACAAGATCGATGTGCTGGCGAAACTGCACAGCTACGATCCCGACAAAATCGGATTAAGCGACTTCGGCAAACCTGGAAATTATTTCGGCCGTCAGGTCGATCGCTGGACCAAGCAATATCGCGCCGCCGAGCTTGAGGTGATTCCTGAAATGGATCGCCTGATCGAGTGGCTGCCGAAGACGCTGCCGCAGCAGGAGCGCGTGTCTGTCGTGCACGGCGATTACCGTCTCGACAACATGATTTTTCATAACGACAAGCCTAAGGTGAAAGCGGTTCTGGATTGGGAATTGTCCACGCTTGGCGATCCGATGGCGGATTTCACTTATTTGCTGATGCAATGGGTGATGCCGGGACTGGAAGGCGCGGACCTGAAAGCGCTGAACATTCCCACGATGGAGGAAGCGACGGAGATTTACTGCAAGGCGTCCGGACGCAACGCGATACCCGACATCAACTGGTATTTTTCCTACAATCTGTTTCGCCTCGCGGGCATCACGCAGGGCATCGCCAAGCGCATCAAGGATGGAACGGCAGCGAGCGCGAAGGCTGCTGAGTCTGCGGCGCGTACCGTGCCGCTCGCAAAAGCATCGTGGAGCTTCGCGCAGAAAGCCGGCGCAAGCTGATCGGCGCGCGTTGCGCTTCACTATTTCAAGAACAATCGGGAGAATGTCATGGGTCGCCTCGAAGGCAAGTCCGTCATCATCACAGGCGCGGGCAGCGGCATCGGCCGCGCGGCGTCGCTGATGTTCACGAAGGAAGGCGCCAAGCTGATCGCCGTCGATAAAACCGATGGCGTCAAGGAAACCGTCGATCAGGTTAAGAAGGCAGGCGGGACGGCGGAAGCCGTGATGGCCGACGCTGGGACTGAGAGCGATGTGAAATCATTTATCGCCAAGGCGATTTCATCTCACGGCAAGCTCGATGCGATCTGGGCCAATGCGGGCATCAGCGGCGGGCTGATTCCGCTGTCTGAGCAAACGCCCGAGCATTGGATGGAAATTCTCCGCGTCAATCTGATCGGACCGTTTCTGGCGGTGAAGCACTCGATTCCACATCTTGTAAAACAGGGTCACGGCGCAATTGTTTGCACGGCGTCGGTCGCCGGATTGAAGTCGGGTGCGAGCGGCCATCCTTATGCGTCGAGCAAAGCCGGTGTCATCAGTCTGGTGCAGACGACGGCCTATTCGCTATCGGGCACGGGCGTGCGTATCAATGCGGTGTGTCCCGGCCTGATCGAGACCGGAATGACCAAGCCGATTTTCGACAATGCCAAAGAGCGCGGCACCGACGGCAAGATCGGTCAGCTCAATCCGTTGAAGCGCGCTGGGCAGCCGCACGAACTTGCCGCGATGGGATTGTTTCTCGCCAGCGATGAGGCGTCCTACGTCAACGGACAGGCGTTCCCGGTGGATGGCGGTTTGACCGCGTCGATGCCTTACGCAGGAAAGCCGATCTGATTTTATGGCTGACACTGCCAAACCGTTTCTTGCGCAACACGCCGTTCCAGCCGGCGTTATATCGACGCGCTGGTGGTGGGTACGCCACGCGCCCGTGCGCGAAGACGGCGGCAACATCTACGGTCAGTCCGATATCGGGTGCGATTGCAGCGATAAGACGGTATTCAAGGGCGTTGCAAAATTTCTGCCGCGCGATGCAATCTGGTTTGCAAGCAATTTGAAGCGCACGCATCAGACAGCGGAGGCGATCGTCGCCGCAGGGATGCCGAAGCCCGATGCAATCCACCACGACAAGGCATTCGCCGAGCAAGACCTCGGCGAGTGGCAGGGACAGAACCGCGCTGCATTTTTCGCGTCGCGTCCTGCTTCGATCGCGAGTCTCTGGTTTGCGCCCGCGCATGAGCGTGCGCCGGGCGGCGAAAGCTTCGACGATCTATATATGCGCACGACCGCTGGAATTTTGCGCGTAGGAGCCGCGCATGCAGGCCGCGATATCATTTGCGTGTCACACGGCGGGCCGATCAAGGCCGCAATAGCGTTCGCGTTGGGGCTCGAAGCGCAGGCGGGGTTCGCCTTTACGATCGACAATTGTTCGGTGACCCGTCTGGATTATCTTGTGGGCTCAGAACACAGCGGTTGGCGCATTCCGATGATCAATCAGCAACCGTGGATCGCAAGCCACGCTCACGATGCCATGCATCAGCCCGCCGGACCGGAAGTTGTCAATAAATTGGCTTAACCAAGAAACGCGTACGGGAGAAAAATATGACCTTGTTCGACATGACTGGAAAAATCGCCGTCATCACCGGCTCGACGAAGGGGATAGGTCGCGCTATCGCGGAGCGCATGGTCGAACACGGCGCGAAGGTCGTGATCTCGTCGCGCAAACAGGATGCCTGCGATCAGGTTGCTAAAGAGATCAACGACAAACACGGCAAGGGCAAAGCGATTGCTGTCGCGGCCAACATCTCGTCCAAGGAAAACCTCCAGAACCTGATCGATGAGACCAACAAGGCATTCGGAAAAATCGACGTGCTAGTTTGCAATGCGGCTTCCAACCCTTACTACGGACCGCTGGCTGGAATTTCCGACGACCAGTTCAACAAAATTCTGTCGAACAACATCGTCGCCAACAACTGGATCATCAGCATGGTGGTGCCGCAGATGATCGCGCGCAAGGACGGCTCGATCATCATCGTCTCGTCCATCGGCGGCATCAAGGGCTCGACGATCCTTGGCGCTTACGCAATCTCGAAGGCGGCCGACATGCAGCTCGCGCGAAATCTGGCGTGCGAATACGGCAAGGACAATGTGCGGGTGAATTGCATCGCCCCCGGACTCATCAAGACCGATTTTGCGAAAGCGCTGTGGGACAATCCCGACAACCTCAAGGCGTCCACTGCGCGCTCGCCATTGCTGCGCATCGGCATTCCAGACGAGATCGCAGGCGCCGCAGTGTTCATGGGATCCGCCGCCGGCAACTTCATGACAGGACAGACCGTGGTGATCGACGGCGGTGCGACAATTAGTTAAGTCGCGTCACTCCACCGCCGCATAAACAAGGCTGCGCACCAGCGTGCGGAAATATTCACGCTGGCCCGGACCTTGCGACAGAAAGATACCGAACATGTCTTCCTTCGGATCGATCCAGAAGAATGTGCCGGCCATGCCGCTCCAGAAGAACTGACCGACGGAGCCTGCGAATGGCGCCATGCCTTCATGCGTGCGCACAGCGAAGCCGAGGCCGAAGCCGTGACCCGGCGGAAGCAAATGAGATGCGTGCGTGACGTGCGGTCCGAGATGATCCGAGGCCATAAAGCGCAGAGTCTTGTGGCCGATCACGCGATTGCCGTCGAGAATGCCGCCGCTGAGAAGCATTTGGCAGAAACGCGCATAGTCCATCGCGGTTGAAACAAGTCCGCCCCCGCCGGATTCCATTTTCGGAATTTCAAGCTGATCGAAAAGTTCGACCTTGTCGCCGGTCCATGGGTCTTTCGCAAACGGCTCGGCGAGGCGCGATTTGTTTTCCGCGCCCGTGTGAAATCCGGTCTCGTTCATCTGCAGCGGACCGAGAATATGCTCGCGCAGATAATTGCCGAGTGTTTTGCCGGACACTACTTCGATGACGCGGCCGAGAATGTCGGTCGAGCGGCTGTAATTCCATTGCGTACCCGGCTGGCACATCAGCGGCATGCCGGCGACCAGCTTGGCGTGTTCTTCGTTCGTGGTCCCGAGTCGGTGCAAAAGGCCAAACGCTGTGGTGAAATCGTTCGTCAGCGGTGGCTGGCTTTGGAGCGCGCATATATTCGCTGCACCATGCCGAGGCCAGTGATTTCGTAAGAGAGACCGGATGTGTGCCGCAGCAAATCCTGAATCGTGATCGGCCGCACCGGTAACTCGAACGCAAGTTGTCCATTGCGCTCGACGCCGACTTTCTGATCGCGGAATTCCGGGATGAAGCGATACAGCGGATCGTTGAGCAGCAGGAAACCGTCTTCGACGAGCTGCATGATGCCAGTCGATACCAGGGGCTTGGTCATCGAAAAAATGCGGAAGATGCTGTCCCGCGACATAGCTATTGTATTGGCGGGATTGTGTTTGCCCTGCGCCTCGAACCAGCCGATCTGCCCGCGACGCGCTATCATCGACACAACGCCGGGAGTTGTGCCCTTGTCGATTTCGCGCTGAAACGCATCGCGCATTTTTTGCAAACGCAGCGGCGATAGACCGATCGATTCAGGCTTCGATGACGGAAGCGCGGGTGTTGATTTTCCTACGGCCTGGTTTGGCGCGGTATGAACGTTCCTGATTGCCCCCGATTTTCTTGATTGAGGAGCCGCAAGTTTTTAGCACGAGACAGTTAGAAGGTTGGCCCAGAAATTCAGTCGTTGAAAGCGTCAATTCGCCAACGCATTTCCGTTGCTGATCGAACAGCTGGCGGCGCCCGGCTGCATCGAAATGACCTGATGAACCGCGCCGTCGAATCCGGTGATCGTCGCATTGGCACCGATTTTCCCGATCGTAACGGTGGATGAGCAACTGGCGAATGAGCCATCGAAGGTCGTTACAATTCGACGCGCAATGCCCAGATTTTCGCGGACCGTGACAAGCGTGTTGCCGGCGAATTGGACATTGCCCGAATTTTCTTCGGGGCCACGATCTTTCGTTCCGCCGAAGCGGCCTGATTTACTGGACCCGCGAACGAATGGCCTCCCGGCGCCACTGACATAAATGATGATCTGGAACTGGCCGATAGGACTGCTGCTCCCGCCGTCAGAGAGCCTTTTGTAAACGCCGGACTCGCCCCAGCTCAACGTGATGGACTTGTTGTAAAGCTGCTGAGGCGCTGAAGCCGCGCTAGCGGTGCTCGACCAAAGCGCCAGCAATCCAAACGCAGACGCCGCGCAAATTGTGCCTTTTATAAATTTAGTCGGTCCCTTGTTCCGCATAGCGTTTGCTCCTGATCGAATTCTGTTGTCGTCAGTTACAGACCAGCGCCCCGCCGTTCATGATGCCACCATTCGTGGTCGTGTCGTTGACCACGCGGCAGCCACGCGCCACTGGCCGGCACACGCCTCCTGGACAAAATACCTGGCCCGAGGGTGCGGCCTGCGCGGCTCGCGGCGGAGGTTCATCGCGATCCCGATAATTTGGACGCGCGGCAACAGGCGGGACATAGCGCGGCGGTGGCGGCTTACGCACCACGATACGCTCACAGGTGTTATCGTCGCCGACTTCGTAGCCATCCTTGCAGGTGATCTTGACGCATTTATCGCCGTCGATCTGGTATCCCTGCTGGCAGGCCAATGGGCAGATCTGCCCTGAGCGGCCCTTGATGACTTCAAGCGCGTCAAGGCTTGCGATTTTCACGTCAAATCGCGTGCCGGCATACCTATTGAACAAATCCAGCGAACGCTGCGCGGCCGGATTCCAGTTGCTGGTTGGTTCTCCGGCAAAACAACCGACACGGCGCAGTTCCGTCAACACCCTTAATCTAATGTCTGCGTCTGGACCCGGCGTCGTCGTACGAGATGTAGGCGGCGATTGAGGTGAAGCCAATGCCGCAAGCTTCTTGCTCTGCGCGCGCGCGAGGTCGCTGTAAAAACCCTCAGGGTAATTTGCGATGAAATAATCCCATGCGTCCTTGGTGCCGACCTGAAGTGCAAGTTCGTAGTCGCGCCTGATCCGATCGGTGGAATCAATTGGGGCGAATTGCGGGCCCGGCGCTCCCGATGCAGCCGGTGCCGGCGGTGCCGCTGCAACGGCAGGGCCGGGGACGAGCGCGACGTCGTTGCCGCCGAGCGAGCCGTAAATAAAAGGCTCCTGCTGGTTGTTGGTGACTTTCATCACATCGTCGCGGACGAAGCCGAACGACTTTCGCAAATCCATACCGGGCGCGGTGAGGCGGTTCGCGATCGCCAATGCAAACGGGCTGTTCTTGCCATCGCCGTCGGCTGCCGTTGAACCCGCCTTGGCGGCGAACGCGATCATCGTATTGGGGTTTGTCGGCTCCACCTTGGCAAGACCGCGTGTTCCGATAGCGCGCGTCCCAACCGAGCGCTTCATGGATTTACTGAAAGGGTTGTCACGGCATGCATCGAGGATCACGAGGCGCAATTGTTTGGCGGGCTCCATCGCCACGAGCACGCGATCGAGCGCGTAAGTCTCATCGTAGACGTCGGTATCGCGCTCAAGTATCGCGTCTACCGGAATGAGAAAATTTGTTCCATCGACCTCGATGCCGTGGCCTGCGTAATAGACAACGGCGATATCCGCATCGCGCGCCTGATCGGCGAAATCGCGCAATGCGCGGCGCATCGTGTCTTTGGTCACGTCGGAACGCTGAACAACGGAATCGAAGCCCGACTTCTTTAGCGTCGCCGCCATCATGCTGGCATCGTTTGCGGGATTTGTGAGTTTCGGTACGTTTTGATAGGCCGAATTGCCGATCACGAGCGCAACCCGCTTCTCCGCCACTGCACCAGTGGACGCCAACGCTGTGAAGAGAGCTGTTAAAAGGATGTAGCGAATGCGCAAATCACTTGCCTCCCTAAAGGAGCCGATCATTCGAGATGTGCGGCCAGAATAACCCTTGGCAGCACTTACTCAAGGGCGGATGGACCAATAGGACGCGTTATGTGCAATCAGGGTTCAATTTGCCTCGGAAAATAAGCACCTGACGCCGCTCTTAAATAACGCTTTTAGCTAAATTTCGCGCGGCTCGAACCGCGGCGTGACCAGACGCACTTCGCAGACGATTCCAGTTGGCGCGTATTCTGTCTTGAAGCCACCGTTCATCTGTTGCGTCAGGCTTCCGATCAACCGTGAACCGAAGCCATCTTGTTGCGGTGGATGGACGGGCGGCCCGCCTGTTTCAACCCAAGTCAGATTGATTGCTGTGCCACGCTCGTCCGGTGCGGTCGTCCAGCTGATAGCAACGCGGCCGTCCGCATTGGACAGCGCGCCATATTTTAAGGCGTTGGTACAGAGTTCATGCAGGATCATTGCCATCGGCACTGCCGTCGTCGGCGGTAGATCGACCGGCGGTCCTGAAATCGAGAAGCGGTGTCCGCGCTCTTCTTTGAGCGGTGCCATCGCGGCTTCCGCCACCTCCGACAAGTCGGCATGTTGCCAGTTTTTCTGCGTCAGCAGATCGTGCCCGCGGACGAGCGCCTGAAGACGGTCCTGGAATTGGCGCAGTGCGTCCGGTCCCTGGCTGTGGCGAAAGCTCATGCCTGCAATTGACTGCACAGTCGCCAGTGTATTTTTCACCCGATGGGCGAGTTCGTGAACGAGAATTTCCCGGCGCTCTTCGGCAGTCGCGCGCTGCTCCTCACGAAGCTGATTTTCGTCCATCAGACGATCGAATGTATATCCGAGCACGCCGATCTCATCGGCGCGACCGGCGATCCGGGTTCGCGCGGTATTGTCGCCGCGCCGCCAGGCTTCCGCGGTCGCGACCATCTTCATCAGTGGGCGGCGGATCATGCCTTCGCCGACGAGCCAGGCGAGGACAAAAGCAATCGCGCTTCCCAACGCGTACAACAGCAACCCGTTGCGTAATGCGCGGTCGATCGAGCCGAAAGCGTCTTCGCGTGAAATGCCGCTGCTGACATACAGCCCGAATGGAGTGGCTTTTGCCGGAATATAACCGATGATTCTTGCAATGCCGTCGACACCGATGATGTCGGCAACACCGGGAGTTGTCGTGTTGATCCGATCCTGGCTGTTTGTCGTGTTGAGCGTGGTGCCAACGTATTTTTCAGGAGACGGCTGGCGCGACACGACGATGCCGTTACGATCGGCAATGACAATCGTTCCGCTACGCGATCCGCTTCGGTCGCGAAGATGGCGACCAAGCCATTCGAGATCGAGCCCCGCAACGACGACGCCTTCGACTTTCTCGTTTCTGATGATGGGCATTGCGAGCGGAATGACATTGCGGTCAGAAATCTTGCTCGGAGTGAACGTGCCGATGGCAAGTTTCTTTTTGTCGATGGCATCGCGAAAGTAGTCGCGCTCCGACAGATTTGGCGAAGCGAGGGTGGGGTCACTGAAGCATCGAATGTTGCCGTCCAAACCAACGATGAGTATGGCCGTCAAGGGTTCTATCGTGGGACGGACGCGCACGATGTAGTCAGTGCAAGCCGCACTCGTCATTCCGCTGACTTCGCCGGCTTCGGCAACTGCATGGAGTGTGCCTTCGATCCCATCGAAAATCTGGTCGAGGTCGGATGCCACGATCTCGGTATTGCGCAGTGCCTCGACCCTGGCTTCGCTGTAGCGCGTGTTACGCAGGTCGATGGCGTTGTAACCGAGCGCCGCAAGTCCGGGCAGGGCGGCCGCCAGCGTCAGCGCCAGCAGGCGGCGGGTGAGGGGCATCCGGCGAAAGAAATTGCGAAGCGGCACGCCGTTGTTCCTTAACCCTGAAATCGATTCCTCGAATCTACCTGTCGTGCCAGAGAGCCGCAATCACGGGAGAATTCGGTTCCGGCGCGTTCATAAACGTCAATTTCAGGACGTGACGGCTTGAAATTGGTTCGCTATAGAGGCGGCTCTGTAGGAGCGTAGCTCAGTTGGTAGAGCATCGGTCTCCAAAACCGAGGGTCGCAGGTTCGAGCCCTGCCGCTCCTGCCATGATTTTGGAACGTCTTTCGCTACCCAAAACCTTGACCTTCCGCCGATCCGGACGTAAATAGCCGCACCTGCTGCTGGCCCGTTTAACGGATATCCGGCGCGGCATTGAAATCCCCGGACAATCGAGCCCGCTTGGCGGATCATCCTTCGAAAGATGGTTGGGCACGCGAGAGGGCTGTTCGGATTCCTTAAAATTCATCACGACGTCAGAGACCCGGATCGCAAACGATGGCTTTCAGCCCGTTCAAATTCCTGCAGGAAGTGCGCAGCGAGACTTCAAAGGTCACTTGGCCGTCGCGTCGGGAAACGGTGATTACCACAATCATGGTTTTCATCATGGTCGCCGCAGCGTCTGTGTTCTTCTTCGTGGCGGATCAGATTTTGCGTTTCGTCGTTACCCTTATTCTCGGCATCCACGGCTGACGTGCGGATTAGA
>JAPLPA010000093.1:15438-19952 GCA_026400415.1 Afipia sp.
GGATTAGATCAATATGAGCATGCGCTGGTACATCGTTCACGCCTACTCGAACTTCGAGAAGAAGGTCTCCGAATCCATTCGCGAGCAATCCAAGCAGCGCGGGTTGGAGGAATTGTTCGAGCAGATCTTGGTGCCGACCGAAAAGGTCGTTGAAGTCCGCCGCGGCCGCAAGATCGATACTGATCGCAAGTTTTTCCCCGGCTACGTGCTGGTGAAGATGAATCTGACCGACGAGGCGTTTCATCTCATCAAGAACACGCCGAAGGTGACGGGTTTCTTGGGCGCAGAAAACAAGCCGCAGCCGATTTCCGAAGCGGAAGCCATGCGGATCCTGCATCAGGTGCAGGAAGGCGTGGAGCGGCCGAAAGCGTCGGTCTCGTTCGAGATCGGCGAGAATGTGCGTGTGGCCGATGGCCCGTTCGCGTCGTTCTCCGGCGTGGTCGAAGAAATCGATGAGGCGCGTTCGCGCGTGAAGGTCGCAGTGTCGATCTTCGGGCGTGCGACGCCGGTCGAACTGGAATTCGGTCAGGTCGAGAAGGTCTGATCGTTTTCGCTGTCATCGTATGACAGCGATGAAACTGCCGTGGGAGGAGACAGCCGGTCGCCAGCCGTCTGTTGAACCGCACCACGGTCCTCAGAAAGTCCGGATGGTCCGGACGCTCGAAAGGAGTTGTGTATGGCGAAGAAAGTGACCGGATACCTGAAATTGCAGGTGCCGGCCGGCGCGGCGAATCCGTCGCCACCGATCGGACCCGCGCTTGGTCAGCGCGGCCTCAACATCATGGAATTCTGCAAGGCGTTTAACGCGCAGACAGCCAAGGAAGAAAAGAACACGCCGATCCCGGTGGTCATCACCATTTATGCGGATCGTTCGTTCACGTTCGAAATGAAGACTCCGCCTATGTCTTTCTTTCTCAAGCAGGCGGCCAAGATTCAGTCCGGCTCCAAGCTGCCGGGTCGTGACAAGGCCGGCAAGGTGACCAAAGCGCAGGTGCGCGAGATCGCCGAGAAGAAGATGAAGGATCTCAACTGCGACACCATCGAATCCGCCATGAAAATGGTTGAGGGCTCTGCCCGTTCGATGGGTCTCGAAGTGGCGGGGTAACGGACATGGCTGCAGGTAAGAAAATCAAGAAGGCCCGCGAGGGCATCGACCGCGAGAAGCTTTATCCGCTCACCGACGCTGTGAAGATGGTGAAGGAACGCGCCTCCGCGAAGTTTGACGAGACCATCGAGATCGCGATGAATCTCGGCGTCGATCCGCGTCATGCCGACCAGATGGTTCGTGGCGTTGTCACATTGCCGAACGGCACCGGACGTACTCTTCGCGTCGGCGTGTTCGCGCGCGGAGCGAAGGCTGAAGAAGCCAAGGCTGCTGGTGCCGACGTTGTCGGTGCTGAAGACTTGGTTGAAAAGGTCAACGGCGGCGCGATCGATTTCGATCGTTGTATTGCCACGCCCGACATGATGCCGCTGGTCGGTCGTCTCGGTAAGGTGCTCGGCCCGCGTGGCATGATGCCGAATCCGAAGATCGGCACGGTGACCATGGACATTGCCAACGCCGTGAAGGGCGCCAAGGGCGGTTCGGTCGAGTTCCGCGTCGAGAAGGCCGGGATCATCCAGGCCGGTATCGGCAAGGCGTCGTTCTCGGAAGAAAAGCTCGTGCAGAACGTCAAGGCGCTGGCGGATGCGGTTGCGAAAGCAAAGCCCGCAGGCTCCAAAGGCACCTACATTCAGCGCGTCGCGATCTCATCGACGATGGGTCCGGGCGTGAAAATCGAGCCAGGCACGCTCTCGTCCTGACCGGTTTTTGGAATTGAAGTTAAAAAGACGGAGCGGGCAAAAGCCGCTCCGTTTTTGTTTTGAAGCTGCAATGGAAGTCGAGCGATGCGCGAGAAAGTTCTGATCTATTCGCGATTTCCCAAGGCGCAGATGGTTCGCATCGGCGAGCGATATGAATTGCTTGACGCGTCGGTGAAGCCGCCGATTGAAACCTTCACTGCTGAACAACTCAAACAAATCCGTGCGCTCATCACTGCGGGCAGCCAGAAAATTCCGCCGGCGATCCTCGACACGATGCCGTCGCTCGGCGCGATCATCTGTTACGGCACTGGTTACGACGGCGTCGATCTTGCTGAAATCAAAAAACGCAAAATCGTACTCGGCAACAGTCCGGCGGCGAATGCTGCGGCTGTAGCGGATCTGGCGATGACGCTGACGCTGGCTGTGACGCGGCGCTTGCTCACTGGAGATGACTATGTCCGCAGCGGCAATTGGGCGGCTTCGAAACCGTCGCCCGCGATGCGTCCGCCACTCGGAATGACGGGACGCAAAATTGGGATTTATGGAATGGGCGAAATTGGTCGCAAGATCGCGGCGCGTTGCGCGGCGTTTGAAACCGAGGTCGCCTATCACAGCCGCAGCAAGCATGATGTGCCTTACGCCTATCACCCGACGCTGCAAGCGCTGGCTGAATGGGCGGACATCCTGATGGTCGCGGTGCGCGCCGGTCCAGACACGCAGCACATCGTCAACTCGGATATTCTGAAGAAGCTCGGCGCGAATGGCGTGGTCATCAACATTTCGCGTGGTTCGGTCATCGATCAGCGCGCGCTCGTCGCAGCTTTGGAAAACAACGTGATCGCTGGTGCGGGTCTCGATGTGTACGAAAAAGAGCCGCACATGCCCGATGCGTTGACCGTACTTCCCAATGTTGTGCTGACGCCGCATATTGGCGGTCACACTGTCGAGTCTCACGTTGCGATGCAGGATTGTGTCATCGCCAATCTCTCTGCGTTTTTTGCGGGAAAGCCTTTGCCGTATTCGGTTGCCTAGATTGGCCTGTCCGAAGGCGGCCGGAACCCGTCTATCTGGCCCGGAAAATGCTTCCAATGGCCAGAAACCCCTTGGCAACGCCGTTCAGACTCGTTAAACATTTCTTTCCGGGCGTGCTGGCTGTTGTCGGCACGTCCGTGTTCGTTTTCCGAATATCAAACAGATAGGAGTCCATTCCAAGTCGATCTCTCCGCATGGATTGCTCGATAAAGGGACGGTAACCCGCTGTTTTATAAACAGAAATGAGCAGAGGTCTTCTTGGCTCCTTCGGGGACCTATGAAGGCTTCGATCCTGTCCAAGACTGCAGGTGCAAGACTCTCCTTCGGGTGAGTCGCGCTTAATCTCCTGCACAGACGGGTGAAAACCGGATTTCGTGACCCGCTGCCAGTTGGCGGCGCAAGCGCCTTCGGTTCGAACCTCGACACCTCGTTTCGGGCAACCGTAGCGAGAGGGCAGGCTTCCGAAATGTCGTCGTGCCCGACGTGTCCTGAGATGAAGTGTCTCGAGACGAGCCTGGCAAGACGATCGGTGCAACCCGGCGGTCCTGCCAAAGGCAAACCGCCAACCGGAAAGAGCTTGCTGTGGAAAGAGCGGCAAAAAAAGAGGCGGTCGAAACGCTAAAGGGAACCTTCGGGTCTACCGGCGTCGCGATCGTTGCTCACTATTCCGGCCTCACCGTGGCCCAGATGCAGATTCTGCGTACGCAGATGAAGAAGGCTGGCGCCAATGTGAAGGTCTCGAAAAACCGTCTCGCCAAAATTGCTCTTGAAGGCACCGACGTTGCTTCCATCGGATCCCTGTTGAAGGGGCCGACCGTGATCGCGACTTCAAACGATCCGGTAGCAGCGCCGAAAGTTGCCGTCGAATTTGCCAAAGCGAACGAACAGTTCGTCATCCTTGGCGGTGCGATGGGAACGACTGTCCTGAATCCCGACGCGGTGAAGGCTCTCGCCTCGCTGCCGTCGCTCGATGAACTGCGCGCGAAGATCCTCGGCCTCCTTGTGGCGCCGGCGACCAAGATCGCTCAGCTCTCCACCGCGCCTGCTGCGAAGCTGGCCCGCGTGGTTCAGGCCTATGCCTCGAAGAGTGAAGCGGCGTGACGCCATTCTCCATCTCAACTGGTTCGAACTGATACGCTGAAGGAAAGTTAAAATGGCTGATTTGCAAAAGATCGTGGACGACCTCTCGAGCCTCACGGTTCTCGAGGCTGCTGAACTGGCGAAGCTTCTCGAAGAGAAGTGGGGCGTTTCGGCTGCTGCCGCTGTTGCGGTTGCTGCTGCTCCGGGCGCTGGTGGCGGCGCTGCTGCCGCTGCTGAAGAGAAGACCGAATTCACGGTCGTTCTCGCTTCGGCTGGCGACAAGAAGATCGAAGTCATCAAGGAAGTCCGCGCCATCACCGGCCTGGGCCTCAAGGAAGCCAAGGACCTCGTCGAAGGCGCGCCGAAGCCGGTTAAGGAAGCCGTTGCCAAGGACGAAGCTGAGAAGATCAAGGCTGCCCTCGAAAAGGCAGGCGCGAAGGTCGAACTCAAGTAAGTCGATACGTTTGGCCGGTCCCTCGGGGCCGGCCAAACACGCTAATATGTGTCGGTTCGTCGATCACCCCTCGAATCGCCGCGATTGCCGCCTATATAGGCGGAGGCACGAAAGGACGGATCGCCCTTTGAAACCCGGAACGAGT
>JAPLPA010000396.1 GCA_026400415.1 Afipia sp.
CGTCATCGCCAATGCTCGCGACGCTGCCCAACGTGGAGCCACCATCCGAAACGGCGCACGGTGCGCGCGCGCCGACCGTTCGGATGTCTGGAAGCTCGCAGTGATTAATCGTGGCAACCGCGATATCATTACCTCTCGCGTGCTGGTCAACGCGACCGGGGCATGGAGCGACAGGACAACCCAGACCGTCTTGCATTTGCCCGGTGTTCAAGCCAGCCTCACTCGGGTCAGTCAGATCGTGGTGAAACGTCTGTTCGATCACGAGAACGTCTACGTGTTGCAGAACGACGACAAGCGAATGATTTATGCCATTCCCTTCGAACGCGACTTCACATTGATCGGCGCAGCAGAACAGAATTACGGTGGCGACCCGGATACGGTATCCGCCACGGCTGAAGACGTTGCCTATCTTTGCAGGGTTGTGAACCGCTATTTCCGTGAGCGTATTGAGCCAGCAGATATTGTCCACGCAATCGCAGCTCCGAACATTCAGGTCGATGGACCACTCAAGACCAGATGGCGCCGTGACGGCTACATGAGCCTCAACCGCAAATTCGGTGAGGCGCCGCTGCTCACTATGTTCGGCGGCACGACAACAACAGCGCGCCGGCGCGCTGAAATTGCGCTCACGCGGTTGGCACCGTTCTTCGTAACCAAACCCGCATGGACGAGCGATGCGCCGCTTCCCGGCGGCGATTTCGCCAATTCGGCGTTCGATGCAGAGATCGAACGCGCTTACAAGCAGTGGCCGTTTCTTGGCGAACGCCACGCGCGGCGATTGGTGTCCGCCTATGGCACGCGGATCGTGATGGTCCTTGGCGACGCCAAGGTCATGTCGGACCTTGGACCTGTGTTCGGCGAAAACCTGACAGGCTCAGAAGTGCGTTAGTGCGTTATCTGATGAAATACGAATGGGCGCGCTTCGCCGACGATATTCTCTGGCGTCGGTCCAAACTCGGTTTGACGTTTTCCGCGAAAGATCGCGAGACATTATCGGTATTTATGGCACGAGCAGCGGACGAACTTGCATGAACGTGGTGCGAGCGGACCCGATGCTAAGGATTGTCTCCGTCATCAAACGCTTTGGCGGGTTCACGGCGGTGGATTCCCTTTCGCTCGATATTGCAAAAGGAGAATTCTTCGCGCTGCTGGGGCCGAGCGGTTGCGGCAAGACGACCTTGCTGCGCATGTTGGCGGGGTTCGAGACACCGGATGCGGGCGAGATTTACTTGAACAGCGAGAACATCGCGCAGGTGCCGCCGCATTTACGTCCCGTCAACATGATGTTCCAGAATTATGCGCTGTTTCCGCATCTCACCGTCGCAGCCAATATCGCATTCGGGCTGAAGCGCATGGATATGCCGAAGACCGACATCGATTCGCGCGTGAAAGAAATGATTTCGCTGGTGCGTCTTGAAGGTCTGGAGGCACGCAAGCCCGATCAGCTTTCTGGCGGGCAACGACAACGCGTCGCGTTGGCGCGGTCGCTGGCGCGGCGTCCGCAGATGTTGTTGCTGGACGAGCCGCTCGCAGCCCTCGACAAGAAGTTGCGTGAAATCACGCAAGACGAATTGAAGGAGGTGCAGCGCCGACTCGGAATGACCTTCATCATCGTCACGCATGACCAAAGTGAGGCCATGACTGTCGCCGACCGGATTGGCGTTATGGACAAGGGCCAGCTCGTTCAGGTCGCGACACCGCGGCAGCTTTACGAGGCCCCAAATTCACGTTGGATCGCGGGCTTTGTCGGTGACATCAATCTCATCGAAGGGAAGATTACTTCGCGCGATATGAATCGTGTCGTGGTCACCACATCAAGTCTCGGCGATGTCATCACCACCCATGCACCGGCCGGAGCGAAAGACGTTTGTGTTGCCATCCGTCCTGAGAAAATCCGGTTATCGCATTCTATCCTGACAAAACCCGCTACGGACAATACATTCGACGCAGAGTTGATCGATGTCAGATTTCTTGGTGGTGTCTCGATCTGCAAAGTGAAGCTGACATCTGGGGAAATGCTGCGCGTTGCAATGACAAATGCCACGCGCGCGTCAGCCGAATCGTTTACCGCCGGTCAACGCATCAGCGTTTCGTTTGCGACGGAAGATATTGTGGTGCTCGACCGATGAGCGCGCGACGCATTTTCACCAGGCCCGCGAGATTCGCCGCGATTGCGCCTTACGTCTGGATGGCGCTTTTTTTTCTGGTGCCGTTCGGCTTCGTGCTCAAGATCGCGCTGTCGCAGACAGCCATCGCGCAGCCGCCTTACGTGCCGACATTCACAATTGCGGCGGGGTGGGACGCTTTCAAATCGGCGCTGTCGCAATTTTCGCTCGACAATTTCAAGCTGCTCACCTCCGACGATCTTTACATTCTCTCGTATGCACGCAGTTTGTTGGTCGCCATTGTGTCGACCGGAATATTGCTGCTGACGGCATATCCCGTTGCCTACGGCATGTCGCGTTTGCCGCAACGTTGGCAACCGTTAGCAATGATGCTGGTGATCGTTCCGTTCTGGACGTCGTTTCTGATCCGCATCTATGCATGGATCAACATTCTGCAGCATGACGGTCTTCTAAACAAAACCTTGCTGGCGTTTGGCCTGATCGACAATCCATTGGTTTGGCTCTCGACCGACTCGGCGATGTATCTCGGCATCGTCTATTCTTATTTTCCGTTCATGATCCTTCCATTGTACGCGACGCTGTCGAAACTCGAGATGACGCGCTGCTGGAAGCCGCCGCCGATCTCGGCTGTTCGCGCTTCAAGGCTTTCTGGCTGGTGACGTTTCCGTTGTCGCTTCCAGGCATAGGCGCCGGTGTTCTGTTGTGTTTCATTCCCATCGTTGGCGAATTTGTCATCCCGGATTTGCTGGCGGGATCGGATCGCATGATGATCGGGCAGACGCTTTGGCTTGAGTTTTTTACCAACAAGGATTGGCCGGTTGCGTCCGCAATCGCGATTGTATTGCTCGTCCTGCTGCTTATCCCGCTTTTGATCTATGAGAAACTTCAGCGCCGCCATCTTGAAGGAAATTCATAATGGCGCGGCCCATTGCAAAACCCTCTTATTTTAACATCGCCTCGGTGGCACTGGGGCTGGCGTTTCTCTATCTGCCGATCGTGCTTCTCATCATCTATTCCTTTAACGCGTCGCGACTGGTCACAGTGTGGGGCGGATGGTCGCTGCGCTGGTATACGGAATTTTTCAATGATGAAGCGATGCTTGAAGCCGCGTGGATGAGCCTGCGGGTTGGCGTATGTTCTGCGACGGCGGCAACGATTTTGGGAACGCTGGCCGCGGTTGCGTTGGCGCGTGGCGAACGTTTCAAAGGCCGAACATTATTTTCCGGCATGCTGTATGCCCCGCTGGTGATGCCCGAAGTTGTGATGGGATTGTCGCTGCTGCTGCTGTTCGTCGCTATCGATGCCGGACGCGGTTTCTGGACGGTGACGATCGCGCATACCACGCTGACGATGTGCTTCGTCGCCGTCGTTGTGCAATCGCGTCTCAACGGTCTCGATCGCAGCCTCGAAGAAGCCGCGATGGATCTTGGTTGCGGTCCCGTGCAAGCCTTTATCGCCGTCACGTTGCCGCTGATGCTGCCGTCGATTGCAGCCGGCTGGATGCTTGCGTTTACTCTATCGCTGGACGATCTGGTGATTGCAAGTTTCACCACGGGTCCCGGCTCATCGACTTTACCGATCCGGATTTATTCCGAGGTACGACTTGGCGTGAAGCCCGAGATCAATGCGATCTGCACGCTGGTGATCGCCGCTGTGGCAGTCGTTATCATCGCGGCATCGCTCGCTTCGAAGCTGTCAAGCGAACAGGGCGAGAGTGCAGCTCCGCTCTAGCCTAGTTCAATTTTCCCGGGACCGGTGAGATGAGCGCTGCGGGTGGCGTAGGCCCATCATTGGATGGCGCAGATGTTTCGGCAGCGGGCGCTTGCGCAGCGGGTGCGACGGGCTGTGCGCGATTGCCGGTGAAGCGATCGATCACCGATTTCACGGCGTCGCGTGTTTTTCGGTCTTTCAGCGAGTCCAGCAGCGGCGCAGATGCAGGTGAGCGGCGGATCAGCGAATCCGAATCCGGGAACACGAGCGGGTCGTCCCACGGGCCTTGCACGACAAACGGCAGTTGAAATGCAGGATCGGCCGCGTTCGCCGAGATCAGGCTGGCGACCCCTTTAAGATCGTATTCGCGCGCAGGAACCGATGCGGTTCCGGACAGCGTCAAGCGCGCAGTCGGCCCTTCGATGCGCGCATCTTCTGCGGTTGCGATGCCGTCATTGATCCGAAGGGCGACGTTGAGCTTGTCGAACGGCGTGTTGCCGTTGCGGAAATTTCCTGCGCCGGACAACGGTCGTCGCTCAAGTCGCTTCAACAATTGCTCGACGTTGAAGCCGCCGACGGCGCCGTCATGCGCGGTCAACGTTGCTGTGCCGTCAAGCGTTTGCGCCAGCGCATAGGGGCTAGCCCCTGACGCGTCCAGCGCGAGATTGATGTTGCCTCGTCCCGATAATTTCCGGAAGCCGAACATTTCGGTGGCGCCGGCTTCCAGGTCGACATCCGTCAGCTGGAATTGTGCCTTCACGTCGGCAACCGCGTCGGACCGTGCGACGCCGAGCGAACCTTTGAGAATTCCGCCGTAGATCTGCGCTTCGCCGACGCTGAGCACCAAAGTCCCATTCCGCAAGTTGGCACCGAACGCACTCCGGCCGAGCTTCGACGGGCCAACAATAACTTTCGCCGCAGATAATCTCATGTCGAGGTCGGTCGCGGACAGACCTCGCAGATCGAACAATTGCCTGTTCCAGTCGCGCGCTCCGCTTGCGAGAAGACGAACCGTGGCAATATAGGGTGTGAAGTCGAGTGTCTCGGCGGCAAGCGTCGCCTGTACGGTCTGCCGTTCTCTATTGGTGAAGGTAATGACACCTTCTGCAGCGTTGCCGTCCAGTTCGACATTGACGTTTGTCAATGCGATCGATTCGCCGACCACGTTGGCGCGCGCCTTCAACGCAAATCGCCCCATGCCGCCTGCACCGGGCGCCGTCTCACCGGCCCAGCGCATCGCGTTGCGTAGCGAAGGGCTGTCGGCGCTCAGCGTTCCTTCCATCAGGAGACTTGTGCGATTGGCAATCGTACCATCGAATGCGACCTTCAGCGGCCCGCTCGCTGCGCGAAATTTCAACCCCGAGCGGTCGCCGGACAAAGCAGCGATGAAATCGGCAATCGAGAGGCTGCCGTCGACCCGCTCGCCGCGCCAGTCGAATTGTCCCGTCGCTGCAAACGAGCGCGAGATCGATGGCCATCCCAGCGACAGATCGATGTCAGAAATGGTTTCGACATCGCCTTGCTTTTCGCTCTTGTAGTTGAGGATGCCATCGACGACACGAATTTCCGAAAATGAAACCGTGCTGTCGACACCCGGTTTGATCGAACGTGCGAGAGTTTCAACGATTGGCGTCCAGTTACTGCGGCCATCGGCATCGCGCATGACATTGAAGCGTGGGTTCACCAGCGTGACGTCGGCGATGTCGTAGCGTCGCGCCAGCAACGAAAGCAGCCGAAGATTGACAGTCAGCTCATCGACGGTCAGTGGCTCCCCGGTCCTGGCGTCCGCGCCTTTCAATCCGACCTTGCGAAGCGTCACATAGCTGGTCGGCAGCAGAGACACTTCAACATCACCGCCAACAACAAGATCGAGGCCGGTTGCAACACGAAGCTGATGTTCGACCGCGAGCCTCACGGCACTCCGGTCGATCAGCCATGAGGTGACGACAAGACCAATGAGAGCAGCCGAAAGCAATGCCGCAATCGGCATTGCGAGGCGCTTCATTCCTTGGGCCAGCGTCAATGAAATGGTCCGGGTTGGATGGCTTTAATGCAGGCGCCGGCAGGCTCTTTTCCGGCCACGCAGGCCGCAACTTGCTGGCTTTTCTTGACGCTTTCAAGGCCGTCCCGTGCCCGAAGGCGCCTTCCGCTGACCATAGTAAAGAGCGCAGCGATTGACGGGTCTTGAGCATTTCGCCTAATAAATCTGCGGCATTGCTGAGACGCTGTCGGACGCGCTTCGTGAATCCGGCGTCAAGAATCTGACCGTGATTTCCAACAATGCGGGCGTCGACGGCATCGGCCTCAGCCGCCTGTTGGAAACCCGGCAGATCAAAAAGATGATCTCGTCCTATGTCGGCGAGAACAGACTGTTCGCGCAGCAATATCTCGCAGGCGAACTTGAATTGGAATTCAATCCGCAGGGCACGCTGGCGGAGCGTATCCGCGCTGGCGGCGCAGGCATTCCGGCGTTCTATACCAAGACCGGCGTCGGCACGCTGATCGCCGAAGGCAAAGAAGAAAAAGTCTTCAACGGCGAAAAATACATCATGGAAACCGGACTGGTCGCCGACCTCGCGATCGTGCACGCATGGAAGGGCGATACCGAAGGCAACCTCGTGTACCGGAAGACGGCGCGCAACTTCAATCCGATGATGGCGACAGCGGCGAAGGTAACTGTCGCCGAGGTCGAACATTTAGTCCCGGCCGGCGAAATCGATCCCGACCACATCCACACGCCCGGCATCTTCGTGAAGCGCATCATCGCGGTCGATCCAAAATTGAAACGGATCGAGCAACGCACTTTGCGCAAGCGCGCTTAACAAATTCAATAGGAGAGCCGCATGGCCTGGACCCGCGAACAAATGGCAGCCCGCGCCGCAAAGGAATTGCGCGATGGCTATTATGTCAATCTCGGCATCGGCATTCCGACACTGGTATCGAACTACATTCCTGATGGTGTGGACGTTCAGTTGCAAAGCGAGAACGGCATGATGGGCATGGGTCCGTTCCCCTATGAGGGAGAAGAAGACGCCGATCTCATCAACGCCGGCAAACAGACCGTCACCGAGCTGCCGACCACGAGCTATTTCTCAAGCTCGGATTCGTTCGGCATGGTGCGCGGCGGCCATATCGACCTTTCCATCTTGGGTGCGATGCAGGTTTCTGAGGGCGGCGATCTCGCCAACTGGATGATCCCCGGCAAGATGGTCAAAGGCATGGGCGGCGCAATGGACCTCGTTGCCGGCGTCAAGCGCGTTATTGTCGTGATGGAGCATTCCGCAAAGGACGGCGCGAAGCTGTTGCACAAGTGCAATCTCCCGCTCACTGGCGAGAAGGTCGTCGATATGGTTGTCACCGATCTGGCGGTCTTCACGATCGACAAGCACGGCAAGGACGGAATGGCGTTGATCGAGCTTGCCGATGGCGTTTCGCTCGATGAAGTGAAATCGAAGACCGAAGCCAGCTACCGTGTGGCGCTGAAGAACGTCTGATCTGCGAAGTTAAGCTATCGCACTTGCGTGCGAGAAAACCACCTCGATCAAGGTGCCGGTGTGCGGCGCGGTCTTGATGTGGAATTTCGCCTTGTTGGCTTCGACGAGTGCCTTGGTCAGCGACAGGCTCACCGCTGAAGTGTCCGACGAAATCTGGTCCATCGCAGCCGACGTCCTGAACGGCGCCATCGCGGCTGCGATCTCGTTGTCGTTCAGGCCGGGACCGGTATCGCGAACACGCAAAGCGATGTCGCCGAAATCGGTGGTCGCGGTCGAAACGATTACCTGTCCACCGGCATTGGCGAGATGAATCGAACTACCGATCAGGTTCAGGGCAATCTGGCGCAATGCGCGTGCGTCCGCTTTGACCGACGGCAGAGCGTGCGCCAATGATGTGCGAATGATGATGCGTTCGCGGTTGGCCTGCGGCTGCATCACCGCGACGCACTGTTCGATCAGGTGGTTGAGGTCCTGATTGGCAAACGCCAATTCGATTTTACCGGATTCGATGCGCGACAGATCGAGCAGATCGTCGATAATCGACATCACGCGCTGACCCGAAGCGCGGATGTCCTTCATGTATTCGACGTAACGCTCGTTGCCGAGCGGGCCAAAACGCTCCTCGATCATGACGTCGGCGAAGCCGATGATGGCGTTGAGCGGCATGCGGACTTCGTGACTTATCCTACCGAGTACGTCGGTTTTCGCAGTTGTCGCGCGATCGGATTGACGCCGCGCTTGCAGAAGTTCGCTTTCGTTTTTCTTCGATTGCGACAGATCGCGGAACACCGCAAAAAAACGTGGGCTATCCGGCCGCGTGCGGCCTATCGTCATCGATAGCGGAATTGTTGTGCCGTCGCGCACTTTGCCCAGCATGTCGCGGCCGTGATTGAGCAGGCTCGCGATGCTGGCACTCTTTGCATTTTCAAGATGATCAAGAACGGACTTCTGGCTTTCAGGCGCGAACAGGTCGATCAGATTGACGGCTGCGATTTCATCATTGCTGCGGCCGAATAAAGCTTCGGCGCTGCGGTTGCATGACAAGATGCGGCCGAGGCCGTCGAACATCACGATGCCTTCGGCGGTGGTGTCGAGGATGGTCGAGAGCTCTTCGGCCTGCGTGGATTTTTCCGCGGAGGCTGCGGGCACTACATGCGCAGATGCCGTGGGCGCAAGTGCGGCGACGCTGGAGAACATCAACGCCATTGCGGGTTCATCGTCCCAGGAAATCGCAAACAATCGTGCGTCGAGAGTCTCGGTGCTGCCGGATTTTGTCGTGGAGATGATAACCGGTGCTCCGGACTCCGAAGTGCTGGCGC
>JAPLPA010000254.1 GCA_026400415.1 Afipia sp.
ATCGCATCGCCGCCCGCCTTGTTGCGGCCAAGATGGAATGTCGCGATGTTGACTTTCGCATCGCCGAGCAGCGAGGCGAACTTGCCGATAAAGCCGGGCTTGTCCTCGTTAGTGACATAGATCATCGACTTGCCGAATTCGGCGTCCATGCGAATGCCCTTGATATCGACCAACCGAGGAGCGCCGTCAGCATAAACGGTGCCCGACACCGAGCGTTCCTGCTTGTCGGTGGTCACCGTCACGGTGATGAGGCTCTCATAATCGCTCTGCGCCGCGCGCGTCACTTCATCGACCACCATGCCACGGTCCTTCGCGACAACGGGAGCTGAGACGAAATTCACATCACCCAGCATTGGGCGCAGCAATCCTGTCAAAGCCGCTGACGTCAGCGCCTTGATCTTCATCTCGCCAACCGCGCCCTCATAGGTGATCTGTACCTTGGAGATGCCGGTATCGGTGAGCTGGCCTGCGAACGAACCGAGCTTTTCGGCAAGCTCAATGAATGGCTTCAGCTTCGGGGCTTCCTCTGCGGTGATGGATGGAAAATTCACCGCGTTGGAAATCGCGCCGGTCAGAAGATAATCCGACATCTGCTCGGCGACCTGAAGCGCGACATTCTCCTGCGCTTCATTTGTGGACGCACCAAGATGCGGCGTACAGATCACGTTCGGCCGTCCGAACAGCACATTGGTCTTGGCAGGCTCTTCGATGAACACGTCGAAAGCCGCGCCCGCGACATGCTTGGAATCCAGCGCCGCAGCCAGCGCCGCCTCGTCCACAAGGCCGCCACGCGCGCAATTGATGATTCGTACGCCCTTCTTGGTTTTCGCCAGCGCTGCTGCGTCGAGGATGTTGCGTGTCTTGTCGGTCAGCGGCGTGTGCAGCGTGATGAAATCAGCGCGCTTGAGGAGATCGTCCAGTTCGACCTTCTCGACGCCAATGTCCTTGGCACGTTCCGGCGACAGGAACGGATCGAACGCGATAACCTTCATGCGAAGGCCTAGCGCGCGGTCGGCGACGATGGCGCCGATATTGCCGCAACCGATCACGCCAAGTGTCTTTGCGGTGATTTCGACGCCCATGAATCGGTTCTTTTCCCACTTGCCGGCCTGCGTCGAAGCATCGGCTGCAGGAATTTCTCGCGCCAGTGCAAGCATGAGCGTGATCGCATGTTCGGCGGTGGTGATCGAATTGCCGAACGGCGTGTTCATCACGATCACGCCTTTGGCGGTCGCGGCAGGAATTTCGACATTGTCGACGCCGATGCCGGCGCGACCGATGACCTTCAGGCGCGTCGCCTTCTCCAAAATCTTCGCCGTCGCTTTCGTGGCGGAGCGGATCGCGAGGCCGTCATAATTGCCGATGATCTCTGCGAGCTTGTCCTTGTCCTTGCCGAGGTCTGGCTGGAAATCGACATCGACGCCGCGGTCCTTGAAAATCTGCACGGCGGCAGGAGACAGCGCATCGGAAATGAGAACTTTAGGTTTGGCCATGAGCTTAAGTCCTGTGTGCACGGAACGCGGCGCGTCCGTATGCTGAATTTTGAATTGTGAGAAGTTGATCCGGGGCTGACTCGCCCCGGATGAAAACGTCAGGCCGCCTTCGCGAGCGAAGCCTTGGTTTCGGCGAAAGCCCAGTCGATCCAGTGCGTCAGGATTTCGACATCCTTGGCCTCAACCGTCGCGCCACACCAGATGCGAAGGCCCGCAGGCGCATCGCGATAATGCGCGAAGTCGAAACCGGCGCCTTCCTTTTCGACCAAGGCCACGAGCTTCTTGGAGAAGTCCGCCTGCGCGTCAGCCGAAAGAGACGTGATCGCCGGATCGACTACCNNNTGCACACCGAGGTATTGGAGCAGATCGCCGCATCCTTGGCGAGAAAATCTACCCACGTCGTCTTCGCCTTCCAGTCGGCAAGAACTTTCGTGTTGGCATCGGCGCGGGCGATGAGCGCCTTGAGGCCCCCGACAGACTTCGCCCAACCCAGCGCATCGAGATAATCCTCAACACAGAGCATCGACGGCGTGTTGATGGTTTCGCCTTCAAAAATTCCGGCGTTGAGCTTGCCGCCCTTTGTCATGCGGAAAATTTTCGGCAATGGCCATGGCGGATTATAGCTCTCGAGCCGTGCAACGGCGCGCGGCGACAGAATGAGCATGCCGTGCGCGGCCTCGCCGCCGAGCGCCTTCTGCCAGGAGAACGTCACGACATCGAGCTTCGGCCAATCGAGTTTTTGCGCGAAAGCCGCAGATGTCGCGTCGCAAATCGTGAGACCTTCGCGTGTCGCACTGATCCAGTCGGCATTCGGGACGCGCACGCCGGAGGTCGTGCCGTTCCATGTGAAAATGATGTCAGATTTTGGATCGGCCTTGCTCAGGTCCGGAATCTCGCCATAGCCCGCCGAGAGCTTGGTGACGTCCTTGAGTTTCAATTCCTTGACGACGTCGCTGACCCAGCCTTCGCCGAAGGATTCCCACGCAATTGTGGTGACTGGCCGCGCACCGAGCAGCGACCACAACGCCATTTCAACTGCGCCAGTGTCCGACGCCGGCACAATGCCGATTTTGTAATCGGCGGGCACTTCAAGCACTTCGCGCGTCAATTCGATCGCGAGTTTCAGCTTGGCCTTGCCTACCTTCGCGCGATGCGAACGGCCGAGGGCTGCGTCCTTGAGATTTTGGGGGTTCCAGCCAGGGCGCTTGGCGCAGGGGCCTGACGAGAAATGCGGTACGTTCGGCTTCGAGCCGGGCTTCGCGACGGTCATGTTCTATCCTTCCAGATAGCAAGCCTCCCGTTGGGGGGAGGTGTCCCGCCGCCGTGAATAGAGATGAGTCCCGTTTTCGTCAAGGAACATTGCGCGGGCGAATTCACAAACCCGGCATGCATTATTCCACGGCAGCACCGACAGGCGGGCCGCCCGGCGGACGATGCAGAAATGTAATGGTCAGAAACGCGCCGATCCACGAGCCCACAGCGGCAAAAGCCACATAAACCCAATTCTCCGTGTAGCTGATGACGGCGTAGGACGAGAGCACGTACCACACGCTGCTCCAGGATGCAGCCGGGACGCGCTTTCGCGATACGACAGCCGACGTGAACATGACGTAGACGGCGTCGGTTGCGGCGGTCGCAATCAGAACGCCGCCTGCGGTGATGGGATCGATGGATGCCATGGCGTGACTCTTTTTCGGGTGATGAGACGCCTCATCCTACCCCACGCATCGAGTCGCCGGAATGCACGTAACGACAAAGGATCAAATGCCGAGCGCTTTTTTGCCGTCAGCAATCCAGCGCCTGACCGACGCATAGCCATCAAGATGAAAACCGCCTTCATGCGCAACGCGCGTGTAGGCAAGCAACGCGACATCAGCGAGCGTCATCGAACTGCCGGTGAGAAACCGCGTGGTGTGGAGTTGATGCTCCATCAGCGCTAGCGCCGCGTAGCCGCGCTTGACCTTGTCGGTATCGAGGTCGCCTTGAGATTTCTTGAGATAGACTATCTGAAAACGGCACACCGCAATATACGGCTCGTGGCTGTATTGCTCCCAGAACAGCCACTCGTCCATCTTCGCCGCCAAATAAGGACTGTGCGGAACGAGATCGCTCTCACGAGCCAGATAGCGGATGATGGCGTTGGATTGCGCAAGCGCGCGGCCGTCGTCGAGAATGACGACTGGCACCTGCCCCGCGCCGTTGAGCTTGAGAAACTCAGGCGTGCGGCTGCCGCCCTTCATGGTGTCGATTTCGATCCAATCATAAGGCAGCGACAGATAGTCGCTCACCCATTTGACCTTCAGACAATTGCCGGAATTTGAGTCGCCATAGATTTTCATCGCCGAAACGCTCCCTGGCTATGAAGCGATCCGATCAAGTGCCGCTCATGCCGTCAAGCAGGAGGCGCCGCAGAGATGTTATGCGATCAGAATTTGTAACCCGCGCCGACACGTGCCGAGGTCACGGTCGCATCCATGCCCCATGCCGACGTGAAGCGATCGACTTCGACTTCAGCGCGCACAAACAGGCCCTTGAACATCATGACGTCGAGACCGCCGCCGTAGGAGAATCCGTAAAGCAGCGCGCCGGGCTTTGTTTGGGCACCCGAGGCATTGTACGGCACGATCGGATTGCCGCCACCGGGATCTGCTGTTCCGGTCACGTTGATTGTGCGGGTAAAGTCCGCGCGACCCATCGCAAAGCCGACCGTTGCGTAAGGCAGGAAGCAATCGGCGGCCCAGCCCGCGCGCAAGCGCGCCGAACCGTAATCGGTGATGTTCATGGTTTGACTGCCGGTCGTGACGGTGTTGAAGGTCGTGCCGCCCACCGTCACGCTTCGCGCTGTTGGTGTGACAGCGAAATTGGCTATCTGACCGCCAAAATTGTAATTTACGTCGACGCCCAACACGACATCGGTCCACTGCGCGTTGTATCCGGCGAAGCCGCCCGCGCCGTTCGCCGTTGTTTTGCTGTAGAGCTGCGACCCTGTGAGCGTGCTGCTGCCGACAGGCGATACCGTTGCCGAGAGCGTATCAAGCGCGGAGATCACGCCCGCTGTGCCGAAATTGTTGCTGTTCAAGCCGTACTGTCCGCCGACATAGAAGCCGGCCCAGTTCGTCGTTCGGGTGCTGAGACCCTCCCGAACGCCGCCGCGCAAAATCGGCAGATCGGTGAGATCCGGCAGGTCGGCGGCCTGGGCTGCCTGAGCCATTGCCGTGATAAACGCAGCCACTACCACCCGACGCATCGCAACACTCCAGTTATGAACGCTTAACCATGTTGGATCATCGCGCGTTAACCTTAACCAATCGTTGTCGACAAAAGAAAAACGGCGCGAAAATCCGCGCCGTTTCGATATTCGTTAAGATCCGGCTCAGCCTTTGCGAATGAGCGGTGCAGGCGCGTACATCGGGGCCGGAGTCGGCTGCAGCGACCAGCGCACGCCGAGACGGACATCCTGCGAGGTCATTTCCTTGAACGTCGTCGGGTTGTTGACCGCATTCACGCCCGTATAGGTCTTGAGATCACCCGTAAGACCATCGCCCATGTTGAGATAGCGATACGCAAGTTCGACCGTGAAGCTGTTGTTGACCTTGTAGGACAGGCCCGCATACGCCGCATAAGCAAACTGCCACTGCGCCGTGTTGGCGCCGTAGGCCACGCCACCGTTCGGTGTGTTGATATCCGTGAAGTTGGAGATGCTGTTGCGCGATGTACCGATACCGGCGCCAACGAATGGCGTGATGCACCACCACGTTCCGAGATCCGCATAGCCATTGGCGAGGACAAGCCATTCCGACTTGCTGCCGTGGTATTCATCGGTGCCTACGACCGCGTTATTGAACGAAATGATTTCCAGTCCATGGAAATTTGCCTTGCCGCGATATTCAGCAGTCAGGTCGGCGCGAAACCAGCTGTTGAACTGATAACCGATACCGCCGCCAAACGTCATGGAGCTGTCGAAATCATAGAAAACTGGCGCGACGCCAGTTCCCGGCGATGTGTTGAGAACATTGTACAGGCTTTTTACGCCCTGATTGGTCATTCCAATGTCGCCGCGCAGATACCAGCCGCCAAAATCTTCACAGCACGCAACCGGCGGAGGTGGCGAATAAAGTGGTGGGGGCGGCGGCATGATCGATGGCATGTCAGCAGCAATCGCCGCTGTGGAGATCAGCGATGCCGCGCCGGCGGCGATCAGATGTCTTACGCTACGCATTGGATAGTCCTCTCGTCCGGTGAGGCAGACGACGCAAAGGCCTCACTCACAAAACTCACAGGCGGACGATGGCACCAAATGTTTAAGCGGCACTTAACCCTAATTCTTAACCCTGAATTTTAATCAGCGTTAAGATTTGCGGCACGCAATCGCGCGCGTAAACGCACGCCGCGTCACAATCGTGAATGAAATATTGACAGAAATTTTTGCGCTTTAATGCGCGGCGCGCTTCATCTTCGGCAGGAAGATCGCGAGAAGTCCGATAGCCGGCAAGAACGAGCAGACCTGATAGACGAAGTCGATGCCTTTCAGATCCGCGATCTGGCCGAGCACAGCCGCGCCAACACCGCCGATGCCGAAGGTGAATCCGAAGAACAGACCCGAAATCATACCGAGGCGGTGCGGTACTAATTCTTGCGCATAAACGACGATGGCGGGAAACGCCGACGACATGATGAAGCCGATGAGTACGCTCAGCACCGCACTCCAGAACAGGTCCGCATACGGCAACGCAAGTGTGAACGGAAGAACGCCGAGGATCGAAAACCAGATCACATATTTGCGGCCGAACCTGTCGCCGAGCGGGCCGCCGAAAAATACTCCTGCCGCATTCGCACCAAGAAACAGGAACAGATAAAGCTGCGCGGTCTGCGTCGGCAGATTGAATTTATGCATGAGGTAGAAGGTGTAATAGCTGCCGATGCTCGCGCCGTAGAACGACTTGGAGAACACCATGACCACCAGAATGGTCAGCGCGAATATCGTGACGCCGCGCGGAAGCATTGTGGCGTTCGCCGCAGCCTTTGCAGCCTTGCGGCTGACGATACGCGGTTTGTACCAGCGGCCGATCTGCCAGAGGATTGCGATGGCAAGCGCTGCCACCAACGAGAACCAGGCCACGCTGCCCTGCCCTAGCGGCACAACAATCAGTGCGGCCAACAGAGGGCCGACAGCCGAGCCGATATTGCCGCCGATCTGAAATATCGACTGCGCGAATCCGAAACGCCCGCCCGACGCCACGCGCGCTATGCGCGACGATTCCGGATGGAAAATCGCAGAGCCCGTGCCGACGAGTGCGGCCGCGATGAGAATGAGCGAGTAGTGATGCGCGGCAGAAAGCAGGATAAGTCCCGCGAAGGTGAAGAACATTCCGAACGCCAATGAAAACGGACGCGGGTTGCGATCAGTATAAAGCCCCACGATCGGCTGCAGCAGCGAGGACGTAAACATGAAGGCCATCGTGATCAGTCCGATCTGGCCGAAATCGAGTGCGTAATTGGCTTTCAGGATCGGATAGATCGACGGGATCAGCGACTGCATCAGGTCGTTGAGGAAGTGCGAAAAGCTCACTGCGCCCAGCACTGCGAACGCCGGCTTTGCAGACGCTCTCGCCGCAGCCGCATCGACCACAACCGGGGCAACAAGCGTTTCCTCGGTAACGATGACGTTCTTGTTCACGATGAATTCCCGGCCAAAAAACTCAGAAGAAAATCTGAAGGCGCGCATCAATTACTAAGTTGGCGCAGGAGCTACCAGCCGCAAACCGCGATGGCTGAGTTGCCGGATTGCTCAGGCTGCGGCCGCAAGGCCGAGCGCAGAGACGATCAGATCGACCGCTTCCTCGACCATGGCGCGGTCATCGCCCTCGCCCATCACGCGGATCACAGGTTCTGTGCCGGATGGGCGGATCAACAGGCGACCGTTGCCGTTCAGGCGTTTTTCGGCGGCCGAAATGGCGGACTGAACCTTTGGATTGTCGAGCGGTTTGCCCGCGCCATATCGCACGTTCTTCAGAATTTGCGGCAAGGGCTCAAAACGGTGACAGACTTCCGACGCCGGACGACCGAGCTTCTTCACAACTGCAAGCACCTGCAGTGCCGCAACGAAACCGTCGCCGGTGGTGGCAAAGTCCGACATGATGATGTGGCCGGACGGCTCACCGCCGAGATTGTAACCGTGCTTGAGCATCTGCTCGAGCACGTAGCGATCGCCGACCGGCGTGCGAACCAACTCGATTCCATGCGAGTGCAGGTAACGCTCAAGTCCGAGGTTCGACATGACCGTGGCGACGATGCCGGGTTTTGCAAGACGCCCGTCGTCCTTCCAGCTTTGCGCAATCACGGCGAGCAACTGGTCGCCATCGACGACATGGCCGCGCTCGTCCACGATGATAAGACGATCCGCATCGCCGTCGAGCGCGATACCGATGTCGGCACGCATCTCGCGCACCTTGCGCACCAGCGCTTCAGGCGAGGTCGATCCGCAATCCTTGTTGATGTTGAAGCCGTCCGGCTCGACACCGATGGAAATCACATCCGCGCCCAATTCCCATAGCGCTTCCGGCACCACCTTGTAGGCGGCACCATGTGCGCAATCGACCACGACGCGCAAACCGTCGAGGGAAAGATCGCGCGGTAGCGTGCGCTTGGCGAATTCAATGTAGCGGTCATGCACACCGTCGATGCGGCGCGCGCGGCCGAGGCTGGCACTTTGCGCAAGACGCTTGTCGAGATTTTCGTCCATCAACTGTTCGATCTGCATCTCGACATCGTCGGACAGTTTGAAGCCCGCAGGCCCGAACAGCTTGATGCCGTTATCGTCGAACAGATTATGCGAGGCCGAAATCATCACGCCCAGATCGGCGCGCATCGACTTGGTCAGCATCGCGACGGCAGGCGTCGGCATCGGGCCGAGCAGTAGAACGTCCATGCCCACCGAGGTGAAACCGGCAACCAGCGCGGTCTCGATCATGTAGCCCGAAAGGCGCGTGTCCTTGCCGACGACGACGCGATGACGATGGTCGCCGCGCTGAAACACCAGCCCCGCAGCCTGACCGACTTTCAACGCCAGTTCGGGCGTGATCAGTCCATTGGCGCGGCCGCGAATGCCGTCGGTGCCGAAATACTTGCGAGCCATGAATTCCCCTGCTCCGCCGGGCGCAATAGCGGCTCTGGCGGGCACCCCATTATATCGTGGGGCTGGTTATAAAGCGTCAGGGGTATGCGTTCCTTCAAAAAATATGATGAATCATTACCGCCGGTCCGCGTATCTGCGGTCTATAACCCGCTGAAAATTCTAGTTTTCGGCCTTTCAGCCTTTACGTTTGATGTCCTGGTCGTGCTTCGAGGGTGCCGGCTGGGTCAAATTCACGGGATCTGAGCCGGGAAACGAATCCTCCAAACCCCTCTCGAGCGCGTCGTCGAGCTTCTTCTTTTCAGGGTCTTTCGGCTTGTTCTCGTTTTTCGCCTTGGTGGCTGCCTCGGTCATCATGCCCTCCTGTGTTGGTTTCAGAGGGATAACGTTCAGGAACAGGGCCTGTTCCCGCGCCAATGCGGCGCGTCAGCCTTTCCGCTTGATGTGGTGGTCAGCCTTTGAAGGTGCTGGCTGCGTGATATTGACCGGATCGGAGCCGGGAAACGTCTCCTCCAACCCCTCTTCCAACGCATCGTCCAATTTGCGCTTCTCGTCAGATGCCTTTTTGCCGGCCTCCGATTCACGATCTTTGTCGGTCATTACGGCCTCTCTGTGGCGGCGGGTATTTGCGTGAGCCTCAACCATGATAGATGATTGCCGCAACGAACAACACAAGACGGCACGGGGAAACGCCATGTTGAAGAACATTACCTGCATCGATGACCTGCGCCAGATCCATAAACGCCGCGTGCCAAAGGCATTCTTCGATTACGCCGACCGCGGCTCCTATGCGGAGGAGACGCTGCGCGCCAACATCAGCGACATGTCAAAACTGAAATTCCGCCAGCGCATCCTGGTCGATATTTCAAAACGCAGCCTCGAGACGAAAATTCTCGGCGAACCGGCGTCCATGCCGCTGATCCTCGCGCCCATCGGCCTGACAGGGATGCAGCACGGCGACGGTGAAATTCACGCCTGCCGCGCCGCGCAGAAGATCGGAATTCCCTACACGCTCTCCACCATGTCGATCTGCTCGATCGAGGACGTCGCGCAGAATGTCGAAAAGCCGTTCTGGTTTCAGCTCTACGTCATGAAGGATCGCGGCTTTGTGAAAGCGCTGATCGAGCGCGCCCGAAATGCAGCGCGCTTGTGCTGACGGTCGATCTGCAGGTGATCGGCCAGCGCCACGCCGACATCAAGAACGGCATGACCGTGCCTCCGCAATGGTCGCTCGGCAAGGTGTTCGATTTCGCCACCAAACCCGGCTGGGTGTCGGGCGTGCTTCGCGGCAAGCGGCGCACCTTCGGCAACCTCGCCGGTCATCTCAAAGTCGACAGCGACATCACTTCTCTCGGCACCTGGATCGCCTCACAATTCGACGCGTCGCTGAACTGGAAGGATGTCGAGTGGATTCGCTCGATCTGGCCCGGCAAGCTCATCATCAAGGGTATCCTCGATATTGGCGATGCACGCGAAGCGGTGAAAACCGGCGCCGAAGGCATTGTCGTTTCCAATCACGGTGGACGCCAGCTTGACGGCGCGCCGTCGTCGATCTCCGTGTTGCCGGAAATCGTTCAAGACGTCGGCGGCAAAACGGAAATCATCTTCGATGGTGGCATTCGCTCAGGACAGGACGTGATGCGCGCGCTCGCGCTGGGCGCAAAGTCCTGCATGATCGGGCGCGCTTACATCCACGGCCTCGGTGCTGGCGGGCAGGAAGGCGTGGAAACTGCGCTTGACGTGATTGGCAAGGAATTGAGCGTCACGATGGGACTCACCGGCGTCAACCGGATCGAAGACATCGACCGCCGCGTGCTGACGGATTACATGCAGACGAACGCAGTGAGCAGCCCGCGCAATTAACGCGGGTTACGCTTCACGCCTTCAACAAATCCGCCTCGACCAGCTTGCGCAGTTCCGGCGTGACGGAAGGACGCTTGCCGAACCACAGCTCAAATCCGCGTACCGCCTGATGCAGCAGCATGCCGAGCCCATCGGCGGTTTTCAGCTTGCGCTTGATTGCCGCTTTCAACAGCGACGTTTGCAGCGGCACATAAACCAGATCCGCAACGGTGGATGTCTCCGAAAGCAAATCCAGGTTCACATCAAGCGGCGGCTGGCCTTTCATGCCGAGCGATGTCGTGTTCACCAGCAACCCCGCACGCGGCAGTACGCTGTCGATCTTGTCCCATGCTACCGGCTGAACTTGCTTGCCGAATTGTGCAGCGAGCATTTCCGCACGCGCAGATGTCCTGTTGGCGAGATGCACGCGCTTGATGCCACGCTCGATCAGACCGAACACGACCGCGCGCGCCGACCCGCCAGCGCCGAGCACCAGAACGTCCTCGGTCTTTTCCCACCCTGGCGCGCTGGCATCGAGATTGCCGACGAAGCCTTCGACATCCGTGTTGGTCGAACGTAACTCGCCACCATCGAAGTAGAGCGTGTTGGCAGCCCCGACGGTAAGCGCACGCTCGTCCGGCGACGACAGTGTCAGCGCCTGCTCCTTGTGAGGAATTGTGACGTTCGCTCCGCGATAGCCGCGCGTGGCGAGACCTGCGATGAAATCCGCGAATGCTTCCGGCGCGACAGCCTCGATGCGATAGTCGCCATCGATTCCAAACTGCTTCAGCCAGTATTTATGGATGATCGGCGAGCGCGAATGCGCCGCCGGCCATCCGATCAAACACGCGGCGGGAATCTGATTCATGTCGCTATGCTACAGAAATTCGTCGGTCGAGGCGGGCTTAATCGGCGCGGATTGACCCTGCCGTTTGCGCCACAGGAATAACAGACCGCCGAGCAGCGAACCAGCCGCGATGCCTTCGGCAAGGCCTGTGAAAATTGTCAGAAGGAATGTCGCCAGCAAAACGACCGCAGTTTCCCATGAGCGCAACAATTCGTTGAACTCGTGTTTCTCCGCCATGTTCCATGCAACCACCGCAAGCACACCAGCCAGCGTGGCAAGGGGAATAAAACTCGCAAGCGGTGCGGCCAAAAGCATGAACGCCAGCAAAAAGACCGAGTGCAGCATGCCCGCGATGGGCCCTCGTGCCCCAGCGCGAACATTTGTCGCGGTGCGCGCAATCGTGCCGGTCACGCAGATGCCGCCGAACAGCGCCGAGCCGATATTGGCCACGCCCTGCGCGACCAATTCGCTGTTGGAGCGATGTTGACGTCCGGTCATGCCGTCGGCAACGACCGCGGACAAAAGCGATTCAATGGCGCCTAGCAGCGCGAACATGATCGCATCGGGAAATACAGCCGTGATCTTCGCGACCGTGATTTCTGGAAACGACGGCAGCGGGAAATTCTGCGGAATGCCGCCGAATCGCGTGCCGATGGTTTCAACCGGAAGCCCCAGCAATCCAACGGCGAGACCAGTGACGACCACGGCGATGAGCATCCCCGGCCATGTCGGGCGAATGCGCCGCAAGCCCAGAATAATGCCAACCGTCGAAACCGAGATCGCGATGGCAAACGGATTCATTGTGGGCGCAGCGCGAGCGAGCGTATCGAGCTTTGCTATCAACTCACCCGGTTCGTTGCCGGAAAGCCTCAAGCCAAACAGATCTCGAATCTGGCTTGCAAAGATAATGACAGCAATGCCGGCCGTGAAACCGATCGTCACCGGATAGGGGATGTAGCGGATATAAGAGCCGATACGCAGAAGTCCCGCAAGCATGAGCATCGCGCCTGCCATCATGGTGGCGAGAAGAACGCCCTCGATGCCGTGGCGGGCCATCGCTGCCGCGACGATCACGATGAATGCGCCTGCGGGACCGCCGATCTGAAAGCGGCTGCCGCCGAGCAGCGATACCAGAAAGCCGCCAAAAATCGCGGCGTAGAGTCCGCGATCCGGCGTCGTGCCGGACGCAATTGCAATCGCCATCGACAGCGGCAGCGCAACGACAGCGACGGTCAGACCCGCGATGACGTCCGCGCGAAAACCGTCGAGCGCGTAACCCTCGCGCAGCACGGTCACGATTTTCGGCATGAACACGTCGGGCGTGAGCGGCGCAGACGATTTGGCTTCAGCGGTCACTTGATTCATGACGCGTTGCGCCTCTCACAAAGCGGCGTGGAAAGCCCGACAGCAATACCGGCCCGGCACCGCCGTCATTGATATAGATCAATAGCGTCCGGGCCGGAGCTCCATGCTTTGAACGCCGCCTGCAACGTTGAGTCCGGTCTGACCCTGAACGCTGAGCGGTTGAAGCGCGAAGGTGTTGTTAGACCCACCGATCATCGCATTGCCGCCGACGCCGACGCCGATGGCGGCACTGGCATCCACGCCAGCATAATTTCCGGATAGGTCGCCCGGCCCCAGTTGAGCTGTTGGCGCAAGCACGGCCCACGAAATGCCGGTCTCGCCCGTGACGCCGAGATCAACGCCGACCTTGGTGATCCGCGCAGTATAAAGATCGTCAGGCCGGCCGTTGACGCGAAGGACGCAACCGAAGTTGGTCACCGAACCGACGATGAGGCCGACGCTCCCTGGACTGCGGCATTCAAGAACGCCGACCTGCGTGCGAGACTGCGCTTGCGCAGCCGCAAACGAGGCAACAAAGCCCGCAAGGGCAATACACAAATAAGATGCGAGGCGATACATGGGTCGATCTCCAGCCGGGTGATGCAAACAGTGTAAGGAAATTCGTCTGCATCTAGTCACACCGCAGGACATTGTTCAATTGCCGGCGTTCACGCTGCGCAGCAAAAAGGCCCGCTCGCGCGGGCCTTTGGAATTTATAAAAACCGCGTTCAGCGCTTGTGGCTGCGATGATACCTGCGCTGCGGATAGATGCCGTCCTGATGCAGTTCGACACCGACAATGCCGCCGGTCACGTTCAGGCCGGTCTGGCCCTGGAGACTGAGCGGCTGCAGCGCGTAGGAATTCTGCGATCCGCCCCACAACAGATTGCCGCCGCCGCCAACGCCGACCGAGGCATTACCACCGACGCCGCCGTAACTTCCCGACAAATCGCCGGGGCCGACCTGACGAGTCGGCGCAAACACCGCCCAGGCAAATCCGGTCTGCTCGGTGATGCCGAGATCGATACCGATGCGTTGGACATTCGCCAGATAAGGTTCGGGCCGGCGGCCCGGCGAGCGGAACACGCAATGAAACTGTGTCGCCGATCCGATGACGTAGCCGACATTCGGGCCGCCTTCGCATTCGATGGTGCCGACCTGAACGCAACCGCGATGGCAACCTTGGTGGAAATGCGCATGAACTTTGACTCCCGTATGATTGAATTTCGATGCGGGCGGACAAAAGGAAAGCGCCGTGTCAAAAACATGGCGCTTTCCAGTATTGCCGTCACGGCATCGTGAGAACGAGTCGAAACCTGAATGCTTATCGCAAATTTCCGCAGAAGCGCTGGATGCGTTTGCAGGCTTCTTCGAGGTCCGATGTTTTCGTCGCGTAGGAAATACGGAACGCGGGTCCAAGACCGAACGCAGAACCCTGCACTACCGCAACACCTTCTGTCTCCAGCAGCTCGGTCACGAAGTCTTCGTCATTGGTGAGCTTCTTGCCCGACGGCGCGGTTTTTCCCATCGTGCCTGCGCAAGACGGATAGACATAGAACGCGCCTTCCGGGCGCGGGCAGGAAATCCCGCTCGCCTGATTGAGCATAGACACCACGAGATCACGCCGCTCCTTGAACACTTTATTGTTCAGCGGAATGAACTCCTGCGTACCGTTCAGCGCTTCCACCGCCGCCCATTGCGCAATCGACGACGGGTTAGACGTCGACTGAGACTGAATGGTCGCCATCGCCTTGATGAGTTGCTCCGGGCCGCCCGCGTAACCGATGCGCCAGCCGGTCATGCAATAGGCCTTCGAAACGCCGTTCACCGTCAGCGTGCGGTCGAACAGTTTCGGCTCCACCTGCGCAGGCGTTGCGAATTCGAAATCGTCATAGACCAGATGCTCATACATATCGTCCGTCATGACCCAGACATGCGGGTGCTTCA
>JAPLPA010000369.1 GCA_026400415.1 Afipia sp.
ACCGCGCAGCTTCGTGCGACGCCCCCGTTTGAGCCACGTCGGCGACGAAACTTGGCGTATGTGGCACGGCGTAAGCCGCTACGATCTTTGCCACGAACCGACCCCCAGGCTATTGTTCGCTCTTTATCGGCGTCCGGCCGCTCAAAGTTCATTGGCCTACAATTTCAGACGTCTGAGATTGTGTGACCTGACGGATATTTTGGACCAGCCGCATAGAGACTACTGCATCGCGGGCCTCCGATCCAGATGAGTTGCCGGAATTGATGTCTGCGGACCCGGTGGTCGGATACTCGCCTTATCCCCATGGGATTTTATGGTTGTTCAGGCGAGAAAGGGTTGGAATTAGGATTGATGACCTGACGGATATTATTTATTTGGATCGCCCGCTGACCGAATTCAGAATGCGACGCGTTTCATTTGAAGGTTTGCAAACGAGCGAAGCTTCGAGTGTATCTAAGATGTTCTCAATGGTGAAAGCCTGATCCCACAGCCGACTTTGTTTGGATCTTCCCTTTTCCAAGGCCGCCTCGCGAGCCGAAAGAATCGCGTTAGCGTAGATCGCAAATATTGAAAGCCTTTGCTCGACCAGCGCTGCAGATCCGGGCAACATTTTTTTAAAATGATCGAAGCATTCAATATAGCCAGCATTCCATCGGTGATTGAGTGCAGAGCGCATGACGTCGGGATGTGACGACTGAAGATTCGAAGTAAAGCGAATATAGCCGCGCCACCGCTCGCCCTCGCCAAGCTCTATAACCGGGGTGACCAGCACAAGCAGGATTTCGCGAATACTCGACGGACCGCCGCGGTCATGGATCGTCTTCAGCATCGCTTGTCGACGACTGTCTAACACCGCTGCGCCATCGACGACCAACTGCCGAACCAGTTCATCCTTAGATCCGAAATGATAGTGCAGCGCAGCGTTATTGCGCTGACCTGCCGCAGAAACAATTTGCTGAACGGTCACAGCATCCACGCCGTACCTCGCAAACAGCAACTGTGCCGCCTCCTTGATTTGCGACTTGGTCAGATCCGACGCTGCCCTTGCAGAAGGTTGATGGCTGCTTGACATGGAGTTGCGTGTCATCCAAATTAAGTGAAATAACTTAAATTAGAAATTGGGAGAAAGCCATTATGCGTGTCATCCTGGCAGGAGGCGGTATTGGCGGGCTCACGGCTGCGATTGCATTACGCCATCACGGTATCGACGTGTTGGTACTTGAGCAAGCCGAGGCAATGGTAGAAATCGGCGCAGGTATTCAAATCGCGAGCAATGCGGCGATCGTTCTTCGTGAAATCGGTGTAGAAAACGCGATACGTGAAGTTGGCGTAAAGCCTTTGTCCTACGACTATCGCGATTTGCGTACCGGCAAGATGCTTTATCAGGCTCCGCTTGGTGACGAAGCCGCCAGTCGCTACGGTGCGCCAATGTACAATGTGCATCGCGCCGACCTTATAGATATTCTGAATAACGCGGTGCCGCGCGCAAATGTCAGACTTGGAGCAAAGTGCGTTGCAGTTTCGCAAACCGCGGACAAGGTTGAGGTAAAGCTTCAAACAGGCGAAACTCTGACCGCAGATGTCTTAGTCGGTTGTGACGGCATTCATTCGGTTGTGCGCCAACATTTGCGGGGGACAGAAGAAAAGCACTTCGCCAATATTCTGATGTGGCGATCTTTGATTTCTGCTGAAGACGTTGAGGGTCTCGGCCTCGAAGAGCGCGGAAATTATTGGTTCGGGCCCGGGCGAACGCTGATTACGTATTGGGTTCGACCAAAAAAGCTCTACAGCATACTCGCGTCAGTACCTGCCAATGAGGTGCATCGAGAATCTTGGAGCGACAACGGCGACATCAGCGAAATGCTGAGATCGTTCGAGGATGCTGAACCTCGCGCACGCGCGATGCTGGAGAAGTGCAAATCAGCATTCATTACCGGCATGTACTACCGGGATCCTATCGACAATTGGACGTCTGGCAGAATTACGATGCTTGGCGACGCCGCGCATCCGATGGTACCATTCTTGGCGGCAGGAGCTGGACAAAGCATTGAAGACGCTTGGACGTTGGCGCGTGTTCTTTCGCGTGGCAAGAACGACATCCCATCAGCGCTGATTGAATACCAGAATCGTCGCCTTCCGCGCACCACGCGGATACAGTCTGGTGCACGCGCCGTCGTTAAGTTGATGCACGAGACCGAAAACCAGCGGGTCATGAATCGCAACGGGCGATGGAAGGGAATGGCCCGCATAGACCCAATGGCTGAGACTAGTTGGGGATTGGCTTGGGACTACGATGTTGTCAAATCTGTCGAAGGCCCGCCGGGTGAAGTGCTCAACGTCACTGGATTGCGCGAGGGCAAGAAACTTAAGCGACCAGAAAGCCAGCGCGCTTTCAACATGTGGAAACATGCATTTCAGCCGGAGGATGTCGCTCGCGGCCATGATGGATTGCGCGATGCTTATGAACGTTTCCTGACAACAAATTTTCCACTGCCGGATACTGCGGTGGCCGAAGAAGTCGAGCTGGGTGAAGTCAAGGCTTGGCAAGTTTCTTCCGACACCACGCCACACGGCAATACAATCTTGCATTTCCACGGTGGCGGGTACCTTCTCGGTTCGGCTAAAGCATCGCTTGAGTATGCCGCTCGGCTTGCCGCGACAGTGGATGGCACTTGCTACACGGTCGAGTACCGCCTTGCTCCGGAGCATCCCTACCCTGCAGCTATCGACGACGCGCTTTGCGCCTATCGCGCACTTCTCACAAAGGGCATCCCGTCGTCCTCGATACTTCTGTCCGGAGAATCCGCCGGCGGTGGCCTTGCGATTGCGCTCGCGATCGCGCTCCGAACGTCGGGCGAACCACTTCCTGCCGGAATTCTAGCCGTCGCACCATTCACCGATTTGACTCTATCCGGTCCAAGCATCCGTGAGTTTAACGGCGATGATCCCGCTGCAAACCGGGATCTATTGACGTTCATGGGTGCATCTTACTTCCAGGGACACGAGCCGACAGACCCACTGGTGTCGCCGTTGTTCGGCGACCTCAGAAATCTCCCGCCAATCTTCCTGACAGCGTCAGAAGGCGAAACGCTGCTCGACGATACCAGACGCATGGCAGAACGTGCCGAAAAAGCTGGTGTCGATGTAACGCTACGCGTCGTTGAAGACTCTGTTCACGTCTACACGATCTTTCCGTTCTTACCCGAGACCCGCGACACGATGAAAGAGGTTGGTATCTGGGCTAAACGATGGCTTCGACGCAACGACACGCGACACCAAGCGGCAGAGTGAGACATAAATCGAACGTCACAAAATAAGAACGGCGCGCATGTCGCGCGGTCGCAACGATAAAACAAAATTCCCAAGGAGGATCAAATGAACAAAATTTTATGTGCCGTTCTCGCAACAGCGGTTTTTTATGCTGGCGGCAACTCTGTTGGCGCTCAATCGTCTGCAGTATCTGACGGCGTTGTCCGAATTGGTGTTTTGACTGATATGAGCGGCGTGTTTTCCGACCTTGCAGGTGCCGGCGCAGTCACTGCTGCACAGATGGCAATCGACGATTTTAAAGCGGCGAAAAAGCCATCCTTCAAGGTCGAGCTTGTGACGGCCGATCATCAGAACAAACCCGACATCGCCACAGGAATTGCACGTGAATGGTATGACACAGGGGGCGTTGATCTTATTACTGAGGTAATCAATTCCGGCGTTGCGCTTGCCGTCTCAGGAGTTGCTGAATCGAAAAAGAAAATGCTGATCGTCACGGGGTCCGGTTCGACTCGTTTAACCAACGAGCAGTGTTCTCCCAATACGATCAGTTACACTTGGGACACCTATGCATTCTCAAACGGGCAGGCTCGTATCGTCAAGAATCTCGGCCTCGATACCTGGTATTTCGTTGCCGTCGACTATGCACTCGGAAAGGCTCTGGTTTCCGATGCGTCTGCGGCGATAAACCGCTCAGGCGGCACTGTCGTCGGCACGGTCTATCATCCGATCAGCACGACCGACTTCTCGTCCTTCCTGCTGCAGGCGCAGGCCTCTAAGGCTAAGGTAATTGGCTTGGCGAATGCGGGCGCTGATCTTCTGAACTCAATTAAAGCGTCGAAAGAATTTAAAATCTCGCCTGCCCAGACCATCGTCCCACTTGTCGGAACGATCACAGAGGTCAATTCGCTTGGTGCGGAAGCAGCTCAAGGGATGCTTCTCGTCGAGCCATTTTACTGGGACTTCGATGATGCATCACGCCAATGGAGCAAGCGCTTTTTTGATAAGTTTGGGAAGATGCCTAATTTCGTACAGGCTGGCGCTTATTCGGCTGTCACGAACTATCTGTTGGCTGTTCAGAACGCCGGAAGCGATGATGCCGGCGCGGTTATGAAAGAGATCAAATCAAAACCAATAAACGACATGTTCGCGAGAAACGGTCAAATCCGCGACGACGGTCGTATGGTTCACGACCTCTATCTTGTTCAAGTTAAGTCGCCGGCTGAAATGAAGAACAAATGGGACTATTACAACGTGAAGGAAACCGTTCCGGGGAAGGAGGCATTTCAGCCACTCTCGGAGTCGCGATGCAAGCTCGTGGCTAAATAGCGGGCTGTGCCTGTCGTTATTCAAATGCGGATATATTGGTGATGTAGCCCGCCGAGCATTGGTTGAGGAAGAACATGCCCCAACCTACCTTCGGCGCGCGAGAACGGTGCATCCTTCTCCAAAG
>JAPLPA010000593.1 GCA_026400415.1 Afipia sp.
GGTTACCGCTTTAAGGAAACCTGACGATTTGCCGTTTTCCGGGCCCAACTCGCGATACTGCGGCAGGTCGCCGCGATTGAGCCAGGTCCGAATGGCGATCATCGTCCGCTCGGTCAGTCCCGGTTTTTCAGTCGGCGGAGACAACTCGAAACGCAAGACATCGCCGCGCCCGTAAAGATTGCGACTGTCGAGCGTGAGGACGCCGTCGCGATCGTAAATTCGCGCGCGCGTTTTGGTCGGCGAGATCAGCCGCCGCAGAACGGGGGCGACGCGCTCGGGATTGATCGGGAAATCGATGCCGGACAAAGCATCGTCGCTCGGACCGTAGCTTTCACCAGGCTTCAAATCGAGCAGCCGGTCCGGATCGACCGTAATGGTGTTGGTCTCGACGGTGGCGGATGCCGCGATTGCGCCGGAGATGATTTCGGCCTGCACCAACAAGCTCTGCGCGCGGGCATCGATCAGTCCGGCGCGGAACTGCGACAGATAAAGAATGCCGCTCACAAGTGCGAGCAGCCCGATCAGATTGAGGACGACGATGCGGCGCGTCAGGCTGGAGAAAGTCAGTGCCGCGAGATAGCGACCTGCGCGCTTCAGCAGATCGCGCGGATCGCGCCGGGTGGACACGGCGTCGTCTGAGCTTTGCGAAGACGCGACATCGCTATCAGGAACGAGAGACGGCGACGTGCCCTCGGCCTGTGCGCTGTCCTCACGCTGCGTTCGATCGAGCAATGGCCAAACCGCTTGTGGTTTCGTGAAGCCGATAGTCTAGCCCAACGTGGCCTGCGCCGTTAGCCGCCAGACCGCCGAAAACGGCAAATCGTCAGGTTTCCTTAAAGCGGTAACCGACGCCGTAAAGGGTTTCGATCATCTCGAAATCATCGTCGGCGGCTTTGAACTTCTTGCGCAGCCGCTTGATGTGGCTGTCGATGGTGCGGTCATCGACATAGACCTGATCGTCATAGGCTGCATCCATCAGGGCATTGCGGCTCTTGACCACACCAGGGCGCGTTGCCAGTGCCTGCAGGATCAGGAACTCCGTCACCGTTAATGTAACGGGCTCGTTCTTCCAGGTGCAGGTGTGACGCTCCGGGTCCATGCGCAGAAGTCCGCGCTCAAGCGCCTTGGCGTCCAATTCCTTCTGCGACACGGTCGGATCTTTCGGAACCGCGCGGCGCAGTACGGCCTTCACGCGCTCGACGAGCAATCGCTGCGAGAACGGTTTGCGGATGAAATCATCCGCGCCCATCTTGAGGCCAAATAGTTCGTCGATTTCCTCGTCCTTGGAGGTGAGGAAGATCACCGGCAGATCGGATTTCTGGCGCAGACGGCGCAGCGTCTCCATGCCGTCCATGCGCGGCATCTTGATATCGAGGATCGCCATGTCGGGCGGCGAGGTTTTAAAGCCCTCAAGCGCCGAGGCGCCGTCCGTGTAGGTCATGATGCGGTAGCCTTCGGCTTCCAGCGCGATCGAGACTGAGGTGAGGATGTTGCGGTCGTCATCGACCAAAGCGATTGTGGGCATGAGCCTGCTTTCCAAATCGGGTGTTGTGAACGCAGTGACGTTTGCACTGACCGGTTACAGGGATGCCCGTGAATTAAGGCAGCGATGTTTCCCAACGAGCAATGCAAGCTGGGCTGAAATGTGACCGAGTTCCGGGTGTGTGATATTTCCCGCAGTAATCAGCTATATAGGGTCGAATATCGCGAAAATAACCCCTTTTGGCCGGGAAATTGCCCCAGCCATGAATCGATCCAGGCGCTGAAGATGGATGCAAATGCTGAAGTAAAACCGCCAGCACTGACCCGTTCGCTCCTTCGCCGGAGCCGGCAAGGTGCGCTGGCGACCCTGATGCCGGGATCGGGTGACCCTTATTGTTCCCTCGTTAATGTCGCGTCCGAGCCTGACGGGTCGCCGGTTTTGCTGATCTCGCGCCTCGCAATCCACACCAAAAACATTCTCGCAGA
>JAPLPA010000109.1 GCA_026400415.1 Afipia sp.
CATTATCGAGCTGCTGCAGGAGGTCGCTGCACTCGTCAAAGAACGTGTGCTTGAGTTGTTCAAAGCTCGACATGAATCCGCGGCCTTCGTCGGTGGTATTTTTAAATTTTAAGGAATGACTTTACGCACGGTAGCAACCAGACGGTCCGGATCGAACGGCTTGACCATCCAGCCGGTCGCGCCGGCTTCGCGGGCAAGGTTCTTCTTGTCGGTATCGCTTTCAGTGGTCAGCACGAGGATCGGCAGACCCTTGAGTTCGGGCCTGCTGCGCAGATCGCGGACGACCTCGTAGCCGTTCATGCGCGGCATGTTGATGTCGGTAATGACGAGATCGACCGTCTCGCGATCCATCACTTCGACGCCTTCGCGGCCATCGACGGCCTGGATCACTTCAAACCCGGCATCAACCAGCGTCATGCCGAGCATGTCGCGTATCGTCTTGGAATCGTCGATCGTCAAAATGCGTTTGCTCATGACAGGCTCTTCGATTGTGTTGTCGAGTACGTTCTGATCGTCAGCCGCGATTGTTCCATCATTGCCATCCTGGGATTCAAGGTCCGGTTCCTGCGCCGGAACAAGATCCGGCGCACGCGGAAAATCGAGACCGAAGTCGGCGAAGGCGCCTTCAAACGCCGCCGACGGGTTAGCCACGCCAAAAGTGCCAGTGCCCTTTGCAGCAGAAAGAATGAGCTGGACGCAAGGCAGCGTCAGTGTCTCAACACTTGAAGCATCGAGATAAAGCGGTGCGGCGCTGTGCAGCCGCTCGCGCAACTCAAGCAGGAGGTTTTCGGCCGCCGCAAGATCGAGGAACGGGCCAAGCTTCATGACGTCGGTAGAAACGCTATTCATGGTCAACTTGCCCTCGAAGCGGGATGATGATGCTTGCTACCGGGTTTGGCTTCGCAAGCGTCGAGGATGGCGTCGGCGACGTGGTCAAGCGCAACCTGAGTCTGCACGGCACCACGCTCGAAAGCGGCGCGCGGCATGCAGTAGCTCAGCGCGGAGTGTTCGTCCTGGCCAATGGTGGTCGCGCCGGCCTTGTGCAACTCGAGCATACCTTCCGCGCCGTCCTTACCCATGCCCGTCAGGATGACGCTGACGATCTTGGGTGGCGACAGCCTGAGCGCCGAGCGAAACAGCACATCGACCGACGGGCGGTGGCCGGACATCAACGGACCTTCGTTAAGCGAACAAATGAACCCGGTACCCTTGCGCACCAGCTCAAGGTGATGTGATCCGGGCGCGATATAGACGTGGCCATGCTCGACAATATCGTCCTGCCTGGCCTCGGACACGTTCATCGGGCATTCCCGATTGAGGCGCTCGGCGAAAGCTGCCGTGAAGCGGGGCGGCATGTGCTGCGTGATCAGGATGGGTGGGCACGAAGCCGGCAAGCCCATCAGCACAATCTTGAGGGCTTCGACGCCGCCGGTCGATGCTCCGATCAGTACGACTTTCTCGCCCGAAGAAACAAACTCACGCTTGGGCTTGGCCGGAGCAGCATGCGCCGCTGTCCGGCGTGCGCCAACCTTGGTACGCGCGGCGTTCTTCACCTTGGTCTGAAGCTCGATCGCCAGCGCCGCAAGTTCCTGCGCCTGGTTGCTGACCGGCTTGGCGATAAAATCGACCGCGCCGATTTCCAGCGCCTCAAGCGTAACTTCCGCACCAGCCTTGGTGAGCGTCGAGATCATCACCACCGGCATCGGCCGCAGCGTCATGATCTTGCGCAGGAACGATACGCCGTCCATGTGCGGCATCTCGACATCAAGGGTCAGGACATCGGGATTGAGCATCTTGATGCGGTCGCGCGCAACCAGCGGATCCGGCGCGGTGCCGACCACTTCGATCTCAGGGTCCTGCGCAAGCAGCGTGGACAATAACTGCCGCATCACGGCGGAATCGTCTACGACCAAAACTCGAACCGGCGTAGTCATAATCTCTTCCCCATC
>JAPLPA010000236.1:0-2951 GCA_026400415.1 Afipia sp.
CGTCGTCAATCTAAAAGCAAAGGGCGCTGACGTGTTCTTCAGCGTCACCACGCCGAAGTTTGCCGCACAATCGATCAAGAAGGTCGCCGAACTGCAATGGAAGCCGGTATTCCTTCTCAACAACGTCGGCGCGTCCATTGGAAGCGTCCTGAAGCCTGCTGGTTTCGAAAACTCGCAGGATATTATCTCGGTGGCCTATCTCAAGGACACAACTGATCCACAGTGGAAAGACGATGCCGGCATCAAGAATTTCGATGCCTTCCTCGCAAAGTGGATCCCTGAAGCCAATCGTGCCGACGGATCGGTTATCGTCGGTTACGGAGTCGCGCAGACGCTGGTTGAAGTTCTCAAAGCCTGCGGAGATAATCTTACCCGCGAGAACATCATGAAGCAGGCCGCCAACATCAAGGACCTGCAGCTTGAGGTCGCTCTTCCTGGCGTCAAGATCAGCACCAGTGCGACCGACTTTGCACCCTTCGAGCAGATGCAGCTGCAGAAGTTCAAGGGCGATCGCTACGAACTGTTCGGCCCGGTTGTCAGCGCCGAAGTCGGCGGCTGATCCGAATTGGCGATATCCCGATAGGGAAATCCAGAAAATCCTGCCCTCCGCGAAAAAACGCGGAGGGTTTGCTTTTCCGGGACGCAAACTACCGTGCGCATTCGATTTGTGAAGCGGGCGATATGTCTCTAAGAAGTGCGCATGACTGACAGACGCCCCCTCTTGCGCGCGATCTTCGACGCAGCCGTTGCGGCAGCCCATCCAAATTCCATTCTCGCGCCGCATCTCCCAAAGCCGCCGCGCGGACGAATTATCTGTCTTGCTGCGGGCAAAGGCGCGGCCGCGATGGCTGTCGCAGCCGAGCGGCATTATCTCGATGATTTGAAAATCGATCCCGCGCTTCTGTCGGGTCTTGCCACTACACGTCATGGCTATGGCCTGCCGACGCGCAGGATCGAAATCATCGAGGCAGGACATCCCGTGCCCGACGAGGCGGGCCTCAAAGGCGCCGACCGCAGTCTCGTCCTCGCGCAAAGTGCGGGGCCGGACGATTTGGTCCTGGTGCTGTTGACCGGCGGAGGATCGGCAAACTGGATCGCGCCAGTCGAGGGCGTGAGCTTCGCGCAAAAGCAGCAGGTCAATAAAAGCCTGCTGCGGTCCGGCGCGCCAATCGGCGAAATGAACACGGTGCGTAAGCATCTGTCGCGCATCAAAGGCGGACGGCTCGCGCGCGCCGCAATGCCCGCGCATGTCGTAACGCTGGCGATCTCGGATGTGCCGCACGACGATCCCGCAACGATTGCGTCAGGCCCCACGGTGCCGGATACAACGACGCTGGCGGATGCGCGCGCCATCGTCGAGCGCTACAAACTTCCTGTCGATGACGCCGTGCGTCGTGCGCTCGACGACGACCGCAACGAAAGCTGCAAACTCGGCGACGGCGCATTTGCCAATGCCAGCTTCGGATTGATCGCGCGTCCGAAAGACTCGCTCTATGCCGCGGTCGCGGTGGCCCGGAAGGCGGGTTATGACGTGCTCGATCTTGGTGCCGATCTGGAAGGCGAAGCACGCGATGTCGCGACAGCTCATGCGAAGCTTGCCTTGAAGGCGCGCGCCGAGGGGCGGCGGCTGGCTATCATCTCAGGCGGGGAGTTGACCGTCACGGTGCGCGGCACCGGACGCGGCGGCCCTAACCAGGAATATGTGCTGGCGCTGGTCGGCCTGCTCGCGGATACGACCGGAATTTCCATTCTGGCGGGTGACACCGACGGTGCAGATGGCGGAGCGGGTGCGCCCACCGACCCCGCAGGGGCGCTCGCCGATCAGCGGACATTTGCAAAAATGCGCGAACTCAATCTCGATCCGAGAGCCACGCTCGACAACAACGACGCGACGGCCTTCTTTGCGGCGACCGGCGACCTTCTCAATACCGGACCTACCCTGACGAACGTCAACGACGTCCGCGTCATTCTGGTCGATCCGTAAACTCTTTCAGAATTCCCGCGCGATCTTCTCAAGCATTCCGAGCAGCAACACGCGGTTGTTCTCGCCTAGTAATGCACCGAGACGAGCTTCGTGCTTGGCCCCGATCAGTTTCTTGGCGCGCGCGAGAACAACAGCTCCTTCTTCAGTCAGTACGAGAATGTGCGAGCGGCGATCGTTGTTGGAACGAACGCGAATGCACAGATCGCGGCTTTCCAGCTCGTCGAGCATGGCCACGAAGTTCGGCTTGAGAATCCCCAGCGTGCGGGAAATCTCGGTCTGGTTGCGGCCGGGATTTCCCTCGAGCAGCAGCAACACCGCGAATTGCGCGGGTGTGAGATCGAGAGGCGCAACACAGCGAATGAAATTATCGAAGATTCGCAGTTGGGCGCGCTTGAGTGAATAACCCAGATATTGCGACAATTGATCCACCAAAATCGGCGCATCGGCCGCTTTGCTGCGCGACGGTTGTGCTGGCCGCTTTGCTCTTGCGGCTCCCGCGCCTGCGCCTGCGCCTGCGGTCCTGGAAACAGCCATCTTGCGCGTCTCGTAGTCGATCTGCTGTAAGGTTTGAACGATCAGGTGTTGCAGTTATATTTGATAATCGTTATAAATTATACCAAATAGCAAGTGCGGAATTCAACCGCTGATTTCGAGTGCGGTGCGGGCCTGCACAGGCCCACGACGTGCCCAACGCTTGAGGGGGAGCGCTAGGCTTGAACAGCACGATCTTTCTGTTCCTGCTTCAGGACGGAATAACCAGCGGCGCGATCTATGCGTTGCTGGGTCTTGGGCTTGTGCTGGTGTTCGCGGTCACGCGCGTCATCCTCATTCCGCAAGGCGAATTCGTCACCTACGGCGCGCTGACCTACGCGACATTGTCATCCGGAAATATGCCTGGCACAGCGATGCTCGCGCTGGCTATGGGAATTGTGGCGTTCTGTTTCGACATGGTTGGCAGCCGCAACGC
>JAPLPA010000236.1:2995-18074 GCA_026400415.1 Afipia sp.
TCGCCGTGAACATACTGCTGCCGCTTGCGATATATGCCGTCACGTTTGCAATTTCGGGACGCGAACACGGCGTCGCGGTTAATTTTACGCTGTCGGTCGCCATTGTGGCGCCCATCGGCCTTTATGTTTACCGGATTGCCTATCAACCCATCGCACATGCGTCGGTGCTGGTGCTGCTGATCGCCTCGGTGGGAATCCACTTCGCGCTGCAGGGATTGGGGCTTGTGTTCTTCGGACCCGAAGGCCTTCGTGCGCCGGCGATGACAGCGTCGGCATTCACCGTAGGACCGCTGCGTGTCACCGGACAAAGCATCGGCATTTACGGCATCACCATCGCGCTGATCGCGGGGCTCTGGATACTGTTTGGTTATACGCTTTACGGAAAGGCGTTGCGCGCCACCGCCGTGAATCGTTTGGGCGCGCGCATCGTCGGCATACGCACATCATTGTCCGGCCAGATCTCGTTTCTGCTTGCCGCCATCATAGGTGCCGTCTCCGGAATTCTGATCGTTCCGATCACGACAATTTATTTCGATACCGGATTTCTGATCGGCCTGAAGGGATTCGTCGCCGCCATCATCGGCGGACTTGTGAGCTATCCCCTCACTGCGATCGCCGCAATTGTTGTCGGGACCGTTGAAGCGTTCTCATCCTTCTATGCCAGCAACTTCAAAGAGGTCATCGTCTTCACGCTCCTTCTGCCGGTTCTCATCCTTCGATCGCTGGCCTCGCCGGTCGTCGAAGAAGACGAGGACCAGCCGCAATGACACAGCGTTGGGCCATTTTGGTGTTCGCATTGATGATGGCGGCAGTTCCGTTCATTCCCGGCATGCCGCCGTTCTGGATCGTGCTGCTCGACAATATCGGCCTTGCAGCACTCGTCGCCATGGGCCTCGTCATTCTGACCGGCGTCGGCGGGTTAACGTCGTTCGGACAGGCTGCGTTCTGCGGATTTGGCGGCTATGTGACGGCGATTCTCACGACTTCATATGGACTATCGCCGTGGCTGACATTGCCGTTATCGCTGATGGCAAGCGGCTTCGCCGCCGTCGTGCTTGGGTTGATGACGGTCAGGCTCTCAGGACATTATCTTCCGCTGGGCACCATCGCCTGGGGACTCAGCCTTTTTTACCTGTTCAGCAAGCTGGAATTTCTCGGGCGCAATGACGGCATCTCGGGCATTCCGCCGCTGAGCTTTGGATCGGTGCAACTCATCGGTCCCGGCAAGATTTATTTCATCATCTGGCTCGCGGTCGTGATCGCAGCACTTCTCACCGTGAACCTTCTGGATTCACGGACCGGCCGTGCCATCCGCGCATTGCGCCGGGGGCACATTGCCGCCGAAGCTTTCGGCGTGCAGACCGCGCGCGCAAAACTTCTCGTCTTTATATATGCGGCAGTTCTCGCGGGCCTTTCCGGATGGCTCTACGCGCATTTCCAGCGCGCAGTGAACCCGACGCCGTTCGGACTGACCGCCAGCATCGAATATCTTTTCATCGCGGTGGTTGGCGGTGCGGGTTACGTATGGGGTGCGATACTCGGTGCCGGCATCGTCGTTGTGCTCAAGGAAATTCTGCAGAGTTATCTGCCTTATTTTTTCAAGGGACAGGCGCAACTCGAAACCATCATCTTCGGGCTTCTTCTTGTCGGCCTGCTTCACGTCGCGCCGGGTGGATTATGGCCGCGCCTCGCCGCACTGCTGCCGGCGAAGGCAAAAAATCGCAACCCGCAGGCCGCATCCCCGCTGGCACCGCGCGAGAAAGCAATTGGCAACGGACCCCTGCTTCAGGTCGACAACGCACGCAAGCAATTCGGTGGCGTGATCGCCGTCAACGATGTCAGCTTCATCGTGCAGCGGCAGGAAATCGTTGCGCTGATAGGCCCGAACGGAGCCGGAAAAAGCACGACGTTCAATCTGATTACCGGAATCCTGTCTCCGTCAGCCGGCACATTTTCTCTGTCCGGACAAAACATCAACGGCACGCCGCCACAAAAAATCGCTCGGCTCGGCGTTGCCCGCACATTCCAGCATGTGAAACTGGTGCCGGATATGAGTGTGCTGGAGAACGTCGTTATTGGCGCGCATCTGCGCGGCCATTCCGGTGCGATCGCCAGCATGCTGCGGCTGGACCGCGCCGACGAAGCCAAGTTACTTGCGGAGGCAGCAAAGCAGATCGAGCGCGTCGGGCTGGGCGAACAGATGCATCAGCTTGCCGGAAGCCTCTCGCTCGGCCAGCAGCGCATCGTCGAGATAGCACGCGCGCTGTGCATCGATCCGATTTTGCTGCTGCTCGACGAGCCCGCCGCCGGTCTTCGCCATATGGAAAAGCAGAAGCTCGCCATTTTGTTGCGGCAGTTACGCGATGAGGGCATGTCGGTGCTGCTGGTCGAACACGATATGGGATTCGTGATGGACCTCGCCGAACGCATCGTGGTGCTGGATTTCGGTACCAAGATCGCAGAGGGCACGCCTGCCGCGATCCGCGCCAATCCCGATGTCATCAAGGCTTATCTTGGAGCCGCGTCATGAGCGCGCTTTTGACGGTCAGCGATGTGTCGGTGGCCTATGGCAAAGTCGAGGCGGTCCGTTCGGTGTCGCTCCACGTCGATGCCGGCGAGATCGTCACCATCATCGGCGCCAACGGTGCCGGGAAGACCACGCTCATGAATGCCATCATGGGAATTCTACCGCTGAACGGCAGCGTCACGTTTCGTGGTCGGCAGGTTTCACGCCTCGACATCGAGGATCGCGTAGCGGCGGGCCTCAGCATCGTGCCGGAGCATCGCGAATTGTTCGGCTCGATGACGGTCGAGGAAAATCTGCAACTCGGCGCGTTTCGTGTTCCACGTGCTGAGGCTACAAGTGCGTTGGAACGCGTTAACACGCTGTTTCCAAGGCTGAAGGAACGCCGCACACAATTGGCCGGGACGTTATCCGGCGGCGAACAGCAGATGCTTGCGATGGGCCGTGCACTGATGGGCCAGCCAAAACTGCTGATGCTCGACGAGCCGAGCCTCGGACTGGCACCTTTGATCGTGGCGGATATTTTCCGCATTGTCGGCGAATTGCGCCAGGCCGGCGTGGCGGTTTTGCTGGTGGAGCAGAACGCCCGAGCCGCACTGGCAATCGCGGATCGGGCCTATGTGATGGAGCTTGGCGAGTTCATCATGAACGGTTCGGCCAAGGAGATCAGCGACGATCCGCGAGTAGCCGCGAGCTATCTCGGATTTCAGAGCAGCTGAAGTGTGGAATGCCCCTTACGAAAATGCCCGGCGCGATGGCCGGGCATATCGTTGTCGCAACGAAGTGCGAATCGAGGTGGTTATTTGATGACTTCGTATTTGCCACCCTTCACCGTCAGTAGAATGCGTGCACGGTCGTCCGTGCCGTAGCGATCCTTCTCGGTGAAGTTATAGACGCCCTGGCTTGCCGCCATGTCCTTCTCGGCCATCAGTGCCTGACGGAGCGCATCGCGGAATTCAGGCGTACCAGGCTTGGCCGTTTTCAGAGCGACCGGTACGATGCGCTTGAGAACTTCGAAAGCGTCGTACATGTGGCCCGCAAACTGGCTGCGGGTACTGGCACCGAACTTGGTTTCGTAAGCCGTGTTCAATGCCATGCCGGGCTTCTTGGTGAGAGCGGTGTCTGGCTGTCCTTCCGGAGCCATTACTGGTCCCGCAACCATGACGACTGCTTCGGCCGCCGGTCCTCCAACGCGAATGAAGTCCATCGAGGCGGCACCGTGGGTCTGGTAGATCAGCCCCTTGTAGCCTTTGCTGCGAAGTTCGATCTGCGGCAAGGCCGCTGCGGCACCCGACGCGCCGATCAGTACGGCATCCGGATTGGCAGCAATCAGCTTCAGAACCTGACCCGTCACAGACGTATCGGCGCGCGCGAAGCGCTCTTCATCGACGATGCTGATTCCCGATCCGTCGGTCTGCTTCTTGAGATCGTTGATCCAAAGATCGCCGTAGGAATCCGAATAGCCGATATAGCCGACGGTCTTCACATTGTTCTTTTTCATGTGCTCATAAAGCACCTTGCCCATGATCGGAATCGGCTGCGGCATGGCAACTGTCCATTTCGCGCGCTCCGGCGGGATTGGAAGCGGCGCGAGCGAGAAGTGCACGACACCTGCTTCGTTCGCAACCGTCGAAACCGCAATCGAAGACGGCGTTATCGAAGAGCCAATGATGACATCGGCGTTGGATTCGGTAACGAAGCGTCGCGCATTGGTCGTCGCGGCTGTCGGATCGCCTGCGTCGTCCAGCACGATGGTCTTGATCTTCGCCCCGCCGATAACGGTCGGAACGAATTCCATAGCGTTCTTTTCCGGCACGCCAAGAGCCGCTCCCGGACCCGTCGTGCTCAGCGAGATGCCGACGGTGATGTCCTGCGCCATCGCAGAGACGAGTGCGCCCGGCAGAGCCACCGACGCCAAAAGCGCCATCGCCCTTATTGTGAGTTTATTCATGCAGTCCTCCCCTCAAGGTTTTTGAACTTTTTGGCAGATTAGATAAGCAGTTAGTTATAGAGTATAATGATCGCCGGTTGAGTCAATGGAATGCGGAAGTTTGCGCTGCAACCGTCGTTCAGGATCGGTGGTATTCGGATATCCCTTCCAAGCCCAATATCGTTGATATATCAACCCGCAATTTTGTGGCATAGTCATCGGAGTCGCCTGATCGCGCTACCTTGACGCATAAGGGCCTTGAGACATAGCGAAAAGCCCCGGAGCAGACGGTTGCGGACACAGGTTGCGATTATCGGTGCGGGGCCAGCGGGCCTGCTTCTCGGCCAGTTGCTGCACGCTTATGGCATCGAGAACATCATCCTCGAACGCAAGGATCGCGACTATGTGCTGGCGCGCATTCGCGCCGGCGTACTCGAGCAAGGTACAGTAGGTCTTCTCGAAGAGGTTGGCGTCGCGGCGCGGCTGCATCGCGAAGGGCTGGTGCATGATGGCATCGAGCTAGCATTCGGCGGTGCGCGACACCGGATCGATATGAAGCAAGCGACCGGCGGCAAGACCGTCACGATTTATGGACAGACCGAAGTGACGCGCGACCTGATGGATGCGCGCGACAGGGCCGGACTAAAAATTGTCTATGACGCCGACAATGTTAGCTTGCACGATTTTGACAGTTACAAACCGCGCGTGCGTTACGTCAAGGACGGTGTCACGCATGAAATCGCCTGCGACTTCATTTCTGGGTGCGACGGCTTCCATGGCGTCAGCCGCGAGAGCATCAAGGCCGAAGCGATCAAAATATTCGAACGGGTCTATCCATTCGGCTGGCTCGGCATTCTGTCCGAGACCCCGCCTGTGTCGGAGGAATTGATCTACGCCAATCACGAGCGAGGCTTCGCACTTTGCTCGATGCGCTCGCACACCCGCAGCCGCTACTATGTCCAATGTACGCTGGACGACCACATCGACAACTGGCCAGACAACAAATTCTGGGACGAATTGAAGCGCCGACTTGACCGGGAAGCCGTCGATCGTCTCGTGACCGGGCCTTCTATTGAAAAAAGCATCGCGCCGTTGAGAAGTTTCGTCGCAGAACCGATGCGCTTCGGACGATTGTTTCTGGCGGGCGACGCCGCCCATATCGTACCGCCGACCGGTGCCAAGGGGCTGAACCTGGCGACCAGTGACGTTCACTATCTCTCAACGGCGTTACGCGAGTTCTACAGCGAGACGTCGAGCGCAGGCATCGACGACTATTCCCGCCGCGCGCTCACGCGAGTCTGGAAGGCCGAGCGTTTCTCGTGGTGGATGACTTCGATCCTGCATCGCTTTCCCGATACGGATGCGTTCAGCGCGCGGATTCAAAATGCCGAACTGGATTATCTTGTCAGCTCAAAAGCTGCGACAACAGCGCTCTCAGAAAACTACGTCGGACTTCCGTATTGACGCGCGTTTGAAACGCGAGAATTGATTTCGTTTCAAACGAACATTCCGGTGAATGCGAAGCGCGACCGTGCTAAGGTAAAACATGAGCGCGACAGACATTTCCGCAGACATTCTCCAAAACATTCCAGATGGCTTTGCGCGTCATTGGCGGACAAGCCCGCTGACCGAACCTTGGGAGCCGATCTATTCAAAGACAACGGCCGATGCCGTGATCATTGGGTTGCGGCTCGCGAAACCGCACACCAACTCGCGCGGCATGGTTCATGGCGGGTTGATTTCCGCGCTCGCCGACAATGCAATGGGATCAAGTTGCGGCGTCCGCGTGAAAGACGGCGGAAGACTTGTCACGATCAGCCTCAATGTCGATTTTCTTGCTTCGGCAAATATCGGACAGTGGCTTGAGGTAAATACCAATTTCGTGAAAATCGGCGGGTCGGTTTGCTTCGCGCAATGCCTTATCACCTCCGATGGCGAGCCCTGCGCGAGGGCCAGTGCGACCTTTAAGGTTGCGAAAGCCAAGCCCGTCTAATCGCACAACAAGCCTTCCGCGAGGTGTTGTCCGATTCGAAACTCGGCCTATCTTGGTTCTATCGAGAATCTTTGGCGAGACCGCTCATGTCTGACGCACACTACCCCAGCGACGTCGCATTCACACCGGCCGTCAAGGACATCCAGTCGCGCAAAGGATCACGCGAAGCCTACGCGCGCGTCGAGCAGAACGGCGGCTGGCAGACCGAGATCGACGCAGCGCTCGCGGCTTTCATCGGTGAGCAGACGAGCTTTTTTCTTGGGACTGCTAATGCGGAGGGCCAGCCCTATATCCAGCATCGCGGCGGACCACCCGGCTTCATCAAAATCCTCGACAAGCAGACATTGGCGTTCGCGGATTTTCGCGGCAATCGGCAATACATCACGCAAGGCAATCTTGCCGAGAACCCCAAGGCCTATATTTTCCTGATAGACTATGTGCATCGCCGCCGCATCAAAATCTGGGGCGAAGCGCGCGTGGTCGAGGACGATCCGGCACTCGTCGCCTCGCTGATGCCGCGCGACTACAAGGCGAAGCCCGAACAGGCGATCCTGTTCAAGATCGCCGCGTGGGACAGCAACTGCCCGCAGCACATTCCGCAGAAGATTGATGTTGCCGACGTCGCTGCCGTGGTGAGGCAGCGCGACGAGCGGATCGCGGCGCTTGAAGCGGAAATTGCCGAATTGAAAAAGCAACTCTCGCCGAGCTGAAGCGCGCGTGCTTTAACCGGCCCATGAACCCGCTCATGAGCGAAACATCAAATCCATGCCAGAGCTGCGGCGCATGCTGCTCCTATTCGAGCAACTGGCCGCGCTTTACAATTGAGGACGATGCCGCGCTGGACCTCATTCCGACCGCATTCGTCAATGAGCGACTATCCGGCATGCGTTGCGACGGTGAGCGATGCAGCGCCCTCAAAGGCGAAGTCGGAAAGTCGACAGCCTGCGGGATTTATGACGTGCGGCCGGAGGTGTGCCGGATATGCATGCCGGGCGACGCCGAATGCACAATGGCGCGGCGCAGATTCGGTCTTGCGGCGCTTGCAGCTTAGAGGCGGAATGTCGGAGATAGAAAGACGGCGCGGTTACGCCGTCATCTGTGCTGGCTCGTCGCCGAAATCGTCCTCGACTGCCGCGAAGGTGCTTAGCGGCTTGGTTGAGAGCGTGATTGAGCGTTTTCCGTAGGCCGATATCGACGGCGCGGTCGAAGGAGCTTCCCGCGACATCGCAAACAACGTCGAGCCGACGACGCCACCCTGCTCGACAAGATCGCGCTGGGCGCAGGTTGCCGCGATGGCAATTCCCATCGAGTGCAGATGATTGCGGCGGTAGCAAAACAGCGCAAGCATTGCTCGCACATCGGGCGATACCGATTCCACAAGTTCCGAAAGACCATGTTCGCTGGCGCGATAGAGGCTGCCGAGCAATTCATCGCCGACCGGGCAGGCATCGTTCTCAAAGGCTGTGCGACTGGACCACATTGAATTTCTCCGTTTCCGAAGGATGCAATGGGAATTCCTAACGCAAGGTTAACCAACCCGGCCGATAGCCGACAGCGTTCATTTAATAGAGAGGCGAGTCAGTTAATAGGGAGGCGAGTCAGTCAGCGCCGCCGGTTCCATGTGATTCGGCCTACGCGGCAGCTAGCCACCGATAAACGCGACGGCTTCGGGGATTGCGGCGCGTGTCGTGCGATAGCTGTTGGCTGGATGCGACGTGTCGGGATAACCGAACGAAATTCCACACACCACCTTGCGGTCGTCGCCGACGCCGAGGTGCTTGCGCACGATGTCGGAATATCCCGCAAGTGCCGCCTGCGGAATGGTCGCAAGACCTGCCGCCTGCGCGGCAAGCATGAAATTGTTCACATACCCGCCGCAATCGATTGCGCCGTAAACGCCCAGCGCCTCATCGCTTGTGACGATCGCCACATGTGGCGCGCCGAAGAACCGGAAATTCTCCAGCATCTGCTTTTGATAGGCGGCCTTGTCGCCGCGTGCGATTCCGAGTGCATTGTAAAGCTGAAATCCGCTTTCGCGGCGGCGGTCGAGGTAAACGCCTCTATACTCACGCGGAAACGGGAAGTCGCTTGCGCCGTGTCCGCCGCCGCTTGCGGCTTTGTAAATGTCCTCACCGAATTTGCGCACGGCATCGCCGGAAAAAATCGTGACCTGCCAGGGCTGGCTGTTGCACCATGACGCGGTCTTTTGCGCGGCATTCAGGACGCGCTCAATGGTGGCGCGCGGCACAGGTTCCGGCTTGAACGCACGGCAGGAATATCGCGCAGCAAGCAATTTCTCAACGGAGTCTAGATCGCTCGCCATGTTACGACCGCCCGCGCGTCGGGATAGCGTTGAACGGCACATCCTTGTCCACCCGAATGTCGGCTGGCAATCCCAGCACGCGCTCGGCGATGATGTTGCGCAGGATTTCGTCGGTGCCGCCCGCGATGCGATCCGACGGCGCGCGCAGCAGGATCGACTGGAACTGACCATCGACAGCAACACTGTCTTCGCCGGTCAGCACGCCGGCCGCGCCCTGCAAATCCATCGCGTAGGTGGCAATGTCCTGCAGCATCGTGCCTGCAACGAGCTTGCCGATGGAATTCTCCGGCCCCGGACGCTGGCCTTTGGATAGCGCCGAGATCGAACGGTAGCTGGTGTATTTCAATCCGCTCGCCTTCACAGCCCAGCCTGCCAGTTTCGAACGCACATTCTTGGCGTCAATAGCGGGACCGTCTTCCAGCATCAGGTCGTTGCAGAATGTGAACAGTTCGGGAAATCCGGTCGATTGCCGCGCGCCGATCGACATGCGCTCGTTCATCAGCGTGGTCAGCGAAACATTCCATCCGTCGTTGACCGCACCGAGGCGTTGCGAGTCGGGAATTTTCACGTCGGTGAAATAGACCTCATTGAATTCCGACTGGCCGTTGGCCTGCTTGATTGGCTTCACATCGACGCCAGGGCTTTTCATGTCGAGCCAGAACATCGTCAGACCCTTGTGCTTGGGTTGGGTCGGATCGGTGCGGGTGATGACGATGCCATAGTCGGAGAAATGCGCGCCGGTGGTCCAGACCTTTTGGCCGTTGACGATCCAATCGTCGCCCTTCTTTTCCGCGCGCGTGCGCAAACCTGCGACATCCGACCCCGCCGACGGCTCGGAGAAAAGTTGACACCAGACATGTTCGCCGGACGCAATCTTGGGCAGGTACTTCGCCTTGTCGCCGTCATTACCGAACGCCATCACGGTCGGACCGCACATGCCCTGCCCGATCAGGAACACGCCTTCGAGCTTGCCGTAGAAACCTTCTTCCTGCTGCCAGATCACACGCTCGATAGGCGTGGCACCGCGCCCGCCGAATTCCTTCGGCCAGTGCAGACAGGCCCAACCGGCTTCGGCTTTTTTCTTCTGCCACTTTTTTGATTCAGTCAGAATGGCGCTACCCTTTAGCTTGATGCGACCGACAGTCGGCTGCCACCATTCGGGTTCGACATTCTTCGGCGCGTTGGCGTCGATCCATGCGCGCGCCTCGGCACGGAATTTCGCTTCCTGCGGTGTGTCATCGAAATTCATTGTCTCAACCTCAGCTTGCGTTGCGGAAGCGCATGCGGTCGATCAACTGGTTCTCCCAGTACGAGAGACTGCCGAGCGACAGAGCGAGCGCGTTCGCGCGCCGATAATACAGATGACAGTCGTATTCCCAGGTAAAGCCCATTCCGCCGTGCACCTGAATGTTGTTCTTGGCGCAATGTTGAAACGCCTGCGTGGCGCTGATGCGCGCGGTCGCTGCGGCTTCAGGCAATTCGGCAGCGTCGGTCGAAAGCGCCCAGGAACGCGCAAGCGTTGCCGACACATACATGTCAGCGAGAATGTGCTTCACCGCCTGAAACGATCCGATCGGCCGGCCAAACGCGACACGGTCCAGCGCGTAGTCACGGCCCATCTCCAGCGCCCGATCGGACCCGCCGACCTGCTCGAATGCCATCAGCACCGCTGCGCGGTCGAGCACACGGGTCAGAATGCTCCAACCTTCGTTAGCTGCGCCGAGCGGCTCGGCCTTGCATCTATCGAAAACGATTTCGGCTTGATTGTGCGACTGATCGAGATTGCCGAGCGATCTACGCTGCACGCCGTCGCCGGATAAATCCACGATGAACAATGCGATGTCGGTTTCGCGTCCTGACGAAGCGGATCGAGCCGCGACAATCGCAAAGTCCGCAATCGTACCATCCGGCACAGGCGTTTTCTTGCCGGTCAATGCACCGTTCGAGGCGGTTAGTTTGATCGCCTTGTGCGACGGATTACCCGCGCCCTCGAACAACGCCAGCGTGCCGATGGCGTCACCCGACGCGATCTTCGGCAGCCACTTCGCTTTTTGCACGTCGCTGCCAGCCAGCATGATGGCCTCGGTCACAAGATAAATTGTCGATGAAAACGGCACAGGCGCGAGCGCTCGGCCCATTTCTTCGGCGATCACGCACAACTCAAGATGTCCCGCGCCCGCGCCGCCAAATTGCTCCGGGATCGCAACACCGAGAAAACCCATCTCGGCGAGTCCTTTCCAGAGTTCGCGGTCGTAAGGCACCTTGCCTTCGAGCACTGCGCGCACCGCCTTCGGAGGACAACGCTCAGTGAGAAAGCGCCGCGCCTCATCGCGCAACTGCTTCTGCTCGTCGGAGAAATCGAAATTCATCAGCGTGGCGCCATGCGGATGGCACCATCGAGACGAATGACCTCGCCGTTGAGCATCGGATTCTCGACGATATGCACGGCGAGATTGGCATATTCCGTTGGATCGCCGAGACGTGCCGGATGCGGCACCTGCTTGGCGAGGCTGTCCTGCGCTTCCTGCGGCAGACCTTTCAGCAACGGCGTCAGGAAAAGACCCGGCGCAATCGTCATGACGCGGATGTTGAGCGACGCAAGATCGCGCGCGACGGGTAACGTCATGCCAGCAATGCCAGCCTTGGATGCGGAATACCCCGCCTGACCGATTTGGCCGTCGTAGGCTGCGACACTTGCAGTGTTGATGCAGACACCGCGCTCCTCGCCGATGGGCGTTGCGGTCTGCATGCGCTCGGCAACGAGGCGGATGCAATTGAATGTGCCGATCAGGTTCACCTTGACGATGCGGTTGAAGTGATCGAGCGGATAGGCACCGTTCTTGCCGACGGTCTTGATCGCACCGCCGATGCCTGCGCAATTTACCAGCACGCGGATGATGCCATGCGCGGCTTCCGCTTTCGCAATACCGTCCTTCACCGGCGCTTCTTCGGATACGTCGCCGACCAGCGCGAGACCCTTGATCTCGGCGGCGACTTTCTCCGCGCCTTCCTTGTTCATGTCGATCACGGCAACCTTCGCGCCTTTAGCTGCCATTGCGCGCGCAGTGGCTGCACCGAGACCAGATCCGCCGCCCGTGATGAGAACTGAAACATCCTTGAGTTGCATGTGCGTCTTCCTGTTGTTGATTGTGAGATTTGCGTTTTAGGAAACTTTCGCGGACGCATGCTGCGTCCATTGCGAAAGAATATCGGATGCGTTGACCGGCGACACTGCCGCCGAGCTTTGGATTTTCGAGGGTGTGCGGGAAAAACGCGGCGCAGGTGCCGGCTGCACACCGCCATCCGTGTCCACGAATGTCTGGCGAGCGGCGAGATGCGGATGCTTTGGGGCGTCGAACATTTCGATCACGGGTGCCACACAGGCATCGGTGCCGTCGAAAATTGCCGACCACTCATCACGCGTCTTGGTCTTGAAGACTTTCGCCATTTTATCGTGTAGCGAAGGCCATTGTCTGCGATTCATCTGATCGTTGTAGCAATCCTCACCGAGACCCGCGAGCCGACGCAACTCCGCATAGAATTGCGGCTCCAGCGCGCCGACCGCCATATAGCGTCCATCCTTACATTCATAGGTACGATAGAAGTGTGCGCCGCCATCCAGCATGTTGGTGCGCGGCTGATCGGTCCAGCGTCCTGTCGCATGCATACTGTGAAACAATGTCAGCATGCTGGAGACGCCGTCGCACATCGCAGCATCGACGACCTGACCTTTGCCGGAGGACCGTGCTTCGATGACGCCAGCCAGAACGCCGACCGCAAGATAAAGCGCACCGCCGCCGTAATCGCCCACGAGATTGAGCGGCGACACGGTATCGCCGTCACACGACCGGAATGAATCCAGCGCTCCCGTGATGGCGATGTAATTGATGTCATGGCCTGCGCTTTGCGACAGCGGCCCTTCTTGGCCCCAACCAGTCATGCGCCCGTAAACCAAGCGCGGGTTGCGTTTCAGCACGACATCAGGTCCAAGCCCCAGCCGCTCCATCACCTGCGGACGAAATCCTTCGATAAGAATGTCTGCGGCGACGATCAGATCAAGCGACTGTGCGACGTGGGACGGATTCTTCAGATCGAGCTCGATCACCTGCCGCCCGCGATTGACGAAATCCCGCGCATCGCGCTTGCCCTGTCCGGGCCGCGCAATCGAAACGACATCTGCGCCCATATCGGAAAGCAGCATCGACGCGAACGGTCCCGGCCCGATGCCGGCAAACTCGATCACGCGCACGCCACGCAGCGGGCCTGTCGCTTTCGGCCGCTCCTTCATACGTCTCCCCCGACATGATTATTTTTGATATTGCTCATCGTCTTATCACAAATTTCGGTTTGTTTTGTCTCGGTTGGTTTGCGGCATATCGGATTTCCGCGCCAACATGCCACCGAGGATCAAATCGGTGGTATGCGCAATATATTGACGGCGGGTCTCCTCGCTGAGGCTGCGCTTGAAATCCATTTGGCGTCCATAAAATAAATGGTCGCAGGCCCCGACGAGGCTCGTATAGAAAAGCGCCGGATCGAATTTGCGGAATTCGCCTGCAGCGATCCCTTCCGCAAGCATGAGACGTTGAAACTCGAACAGCGGCTTGACGAAGAACCGTTTGACTTCCTTCGCCGTTGCTTCGCTGCCGTCATGCAGCAGAAGATGAATCAGGCGATTCATGTACGGGAATCGATAGTAGGCGTTGATGATGCCGGCGATGTGCCGCCGCAATTTTTCAGTGGGTGAGATTGGCTGCTCCATCACGAAAGCAAGATTTCGGATTTCGGCCTTGGCGTCGCGGGCCAATAGTGCAAGCAGCAATCCGTCCTTGTTGCCGAAATGATATTTGACCAGCGCGGCATTGACGCCGGATTTCGCAGCGATCTCGCTCAGCGAAATGTCGGTAGAGTTTCGCGCGATCATGAGGTCGCCGGCAGCCACCAGCAGCTTTGCTGCCGTTGCATTCATCGGCGCGGCGTCGGCATTCGCGCGCTCCTTGAGCGGCGGCACTCGGCGTGACGATTTCGTACTCAAACGCGGCATGCCATATTCCATGGAGGACTTGCGATCAGCTAAGCCGATCATCATGGTCCGCTCAAGAGTTAATTGACCGATTGACTAACTCTCCACGCCTGCCTTTAATTGCCGCCATTAAAATCAATGCATGTGAGGGAGACCGTCATGGCCGAAGCCTATATCGTTGCTGCAGCGCGCACCGCAGGCGGCCGCAAGGGAGGCCGACTTGCCGGCTGGCATCCGGTCGATCTCGCCGCCTCCGTTCTCGACGCACTGGTGGAGCGCTCCGGCGCGGACCCCGCGCAAATCGAAGACGTCATCATGGGTTGCGTGATGCAGACCGGCGAGCAGTCCAACAATGTCGCCCGCAACGCAGTGCTCGCATCGAAACTCCCCGAAAGCGTGCCCGGCACGTCGGTTGACCGGCAATGCGGCTCCTCGCAGCAGACGCTGCATTTCGCAGCGCAGGCCGTGATGTCCGGCTCGATGGATATCGTGATTGCGGCAGGCGTTGAGGGGATGACGCGGGTGCCGATGGGACTGGCCGCATCGCTGCCGTTCAAGAACGGTTACGGCACCTATATGAGCCCAAACATGCAAAAGCGCTATCCAAATGTCCAGTTCAGCCAATTCCCCGGCGCCGAAATGATGGCGAAGAAATACAACATCGAAAAAGACGAACTCGATCAGTATTCCTATGACAGCCATCAGAAGGCGATCGCAGCAACACAGGCAGGCCGCTTCAAGGACGAGATCGTTCCGCTGAAGATTACACGCGAAGACGGTTCGACCGATACGCACACCATCGACGAGGGCATCCGATTCGATGCAACGCTGGACGGCATTCGCGGCGTCAAACTGATTGCAGGGGGCGGGCGCATTACGGCTGCGAGTGCCAGCCAGATTTGCGACGGCGCATCCGGCGTGATGATCGTCAACGAGAAAGGCCTGAAGTCGCTCGGCATCAAGCCGATGGCACGTATCCATCACATGACGATGATCGGCCACGATCCCGTCATCATGTTGGAAGCGCCATTGCCTGCGACCCATCGCGCATTAAAGAAAGCCGGCATGTCGGTCGATGACATCGACCTGTTCGAAGTCAACGAAGCCTTTGCTTCGGTGGTCTTGGCTTGGCAAAAAGAAACCGGCGCTGACCTTTCCAAGGTGAACGTCAACGGTGGCGCCATTGCCCTTGGTCACCCGCTTGGTGCCTCAGGGGCCAAGCTCATGGCGACGCTGCTCAATGAACTCGAGCGCACGGGCGGCCGCTACGGCCTGCTCACCATGTG
>JAPLPA010000551.1 GCA_026400415.1 Afipia sp.
CTCGCAGTCGCCGCCGCTGGCATTGGCCCCGGCGATGAAGTTCTCATGAGCGCATCGACAAATATTGCTACTGCGCTTGCCGCCTATCACAATGGCGCGGTGTCCGTTCCGGTCGATTCTGAATCGGTGACGTGGAATCTCGATCCTGACCTGATCGAAGGTCTGATCACGCCGCGCACCAAGGCCATCATTCCCGTGCATCTTTTCGGGCATCCTTGCGAGATGGACAAGATCATGTCCATCGCCCGCAAGCATAATCTGGTTGTGATCGAGGATTGCGCGGAGTCGCACGGTGCAACCTGGCAAGGTCAGATGACCGGCAGTTTCGGTGACATGGCTTGCTTCAGCTTCTACGCCAACAAGATAATCACGACCGGCGAAGGTGGGATGGTCGTCACCAATGATGAAAAGCTCGCAGATAAGTTAAAGCTGTTGCGGAATCTCGGTTTCGGCAAGCCACGCTTCTACCATGAAGTGGCAGCCTACAATTTCCGCATGACGGGGATGCAGGCCGCACTTGGTCTTGCTCAACTTTCCAAGATCGATCGTTTTCTCGAAGACAAGCGGCGCGTGGCAGCAACTTATAATGAGATGCTCGCGAATATTCGGGGTATCCAGACGCCGGCCGAGCTACCGGAGGCGAAGAACGTCTACTGGATGTATGCCGTCATTGTGAAGCCGGAGTTCGGCCGGACGCGAGATGAACTTGCAGCCATTCTGCTGGAGCAGGGAATCGAAACGCGAACATTTTTCTGTCCGATGAATATGCAGCCGTTTTTGCGAAAGCAGCAAGGTTTTCGTGATATTCCGTGTCCGGTGGCAGAGCGGCTCTGGACCGATGGCTTCTATCTTCCGTCGGCTAACAAGCTTGACAAAACCTCGATCGCCCGCGTTTGCGAAGCGATAGCTGGCGCGAGGCGTTAGCTCACCATGCACGTCGCCGCAGTCGTCGCCGGTTTTGATGCGCAGGCCGGGGGAGGCCACACGTTCGAAAACGAGGTTCTGGGTGCTTTGAAAGCCGCCGCAGCATCTTCGCAGCATCGTTTCACCGTTTTGTGCCAGCCCGACTCCAAATCCGCTTTAACAGAAATGCTGGCGGGTAGCGGAATTGGTATTGAAGCCGTGCCGTTTTCCAGCGGGCGTATTGCGACGATGATCTATCGTGAAATTGAGGCCGTGAGGGCGCATTGGCGCTGGCCGAGCGATATCGATAAAATTGCAATACCGCTTGGCGTTCAGTTTGTCTGGTTCTTGAGTGCGCAACCCGATCGCACCGACATCCCATATATGACTGTCGTGTGGGACTTGCAGCATCGCGCGACACCCTGGTTTCCGGAGATGAGCGCCAAAGGCGTATGGGACGCGCGGGATGCCGTGCATCGCTGGTTTCTTCAGCGCGCATCGAAGGTGATCACTGGAACCAGGGTCGGTGCTGAACAGATCGCAAATTTCTTCCAAGTGCCTGCGGACAATATTCTGACATTGCCGCATCCGACGCCATCTTACGCAGCGAACGCGGTCGCCGCAGATAACGACGTTGAAGCCATCAAGCGGCTTGGGTTGAGTGAGCCTTATTTACTTTACCCCGCTCAATTCTGGCCGCACAAAAATCACGTCAATCTTTTGCTCGCCATTGCGCAGCTCAAACGCGAAGGCTTGCCGGTGTGTCTTGCCTTGCC
>JAPLPA010000355.1 GCA_026400415.1 Afipia sp.
GGCGCACTTTTGGGGACATTGGAAAAATTCGCGTTGGTGTAAAAACTTGCGCTGACAAGGTTTTTATTCGCGATGATTGGGGTGATCTGGACAGGCGTCCCGAACTGCTTCGTCCACTAACCACTCATCATATTGCGCGACGATTTAGGTCAAGCGCCTCAAAATCGGAAATTCTCTACCCACATGAAGTTCATGATGGCAAGCGTCAGGCAGTTTCCTTATTAAGGTATCCCAACTCGCTCTCATATCTCGAACAACACAAAACTACCCTTCAAAATCGAAAGTACGTGATAGAAGCTGGGCGTCATTGGTATGAAATTTGGGTGCCGCAAGACCCGGAAGCCTGGAGCCATCTAAAGCTCATATTTCGAGACATCTCGGAGAAGCCGACGTTTTGGATCGACGAGGAGGGCACGGTTGTCAACGGTGATTGCTACTGGATGATTTCTGAGAAGGCTGATGATGACGAACAGCTCTGGCTTGCGGCGGCAGTCGCAAACTCAACGTTCGCTGAAGCTTTCTACGATCGCAAATTCAACAACAAGCTTTACGCGGGCAGACGGCGTTTTATCACACAATATGTCGAGCAGTTTCCGCTACCTGATCCGAGTACTAAATTGAGTAAAAGGATCATCGCGAACGCGAAAGCAATTTATTCGGATATTGGCACCGCGAAATCTGATGCGCTCGAGCTTGAGACGGATGCTCTGATCTGGCGTTCGTTTGGCTTAAGTTAAGAAGAAATCCGCGGGCAACGGGATCTGTAGCTTCTTGTTCAAGACTTTGCCTTTGAATTGCGGAAACCTACTAAAGAAGGCTTCCCCCGTCGTTAGAATGAAGTTGGAAATCTTCACTACTTTGCCGTTTGCGCTTCCGTAAAAAATTGCATACCGCGTGTCACAATGGCGAATTTGCTTTCCACCAATCATCGGAACGTCAAGAGCATCAGCGCTAGCCGGCCGAACCAACCCCAGATCAATTGTTGGAGAAGTTTGTAGCTTTACCTCGAGTAATTGATGTCGAATATCGGGAAATTGACCGTCATCCTGATAGGTTGTGTAACCGAGCGCCTTGCAGACAAGAGCATGCAGCGCTGCTCCTCGATTGCGATCGGAGCCGGTATCCTTAAATGTCTCGCCTACTAGTTTTGCAAGTCGCTCAAATACCGATGCGATGGAAAGTATTTGCCCTAAAGAAGGATGGCTGATCGGCGTTACGGCTTTTAAGTTATGAATATTCTTCACAGTGAAGGGACGAAGCAAATCTGTATCAAGATTTGCAATAAGCTCCGTCGAGCTTTGACTGGGAATGCAGGTCGCTTGGTACTTTTGAGTTAGCGTTCCGGTAGTATCGAGAGGCGCGAGTGCATCACCGGTAACGACCTTGACGCGAGAGACAATCTCCCTCTCGTCAACGCGGATTAGAACGTAACGTCGTGTTGAACTTAGCTCTTCGTTCCAAACTTGAAGATTATTCGATTTTTGCACGTACGTGTCGAACATTTGTCCAGGAAATCGCGGTTGAGTTTTCTTGAATGAATCGGGGACCGGATACCCAAGCGCGCGACAAACATTCTCTTTGGCTACTTTTGAGCGGGTTCGCAACTTCAGGCCAAAAAGTGAAAGCCCCTTTAGCTTTTTATCGAGAATGGCTTCCAATTCAGGAGCAGGGATCCACAACACGGGGTCGCCAATTTTGATAGGCGAGTAAATCGTAAGGCCACTATCACGAATAGCTTCGACGTATCGCTTTGGGCCTCTATCTCCGGAAGCCATCCCTCTTGACCCCAATAAAACCGATGCAATCGTGATGCTTCGGTAAAATCAGAGTGGCAAAGTGCAGGGGTGTTTGCAATGAGGATTATGCGGCAGCGATGTCGGGCACTAATGGAGCCTCGTAAATGAGCTTGGGATTTGAAAAAAATCGCCTCTACAATCGACGAGCCGATATCCACGCACGCTTCGGTGGTCAGCAGCAGGGCGGAATTATTACACCTGCTGAACATCCTCTCGTCATCATCATCACAGGTGAAGAGGGACTCGCTCATGGCTATGCCGACAAGGTGAGACCAGATGGAGTCTTCGAATATTTCGGAGAAGGCCAGACCGGCGATATGGCCATGCACAAAGGCAACAGAGCAATTGCCGACCATTCATCAAATGGAAAAAGCCTGTTGCTATTTCGTAAGGCAAAGGATGGCCTGATTTTTGA
>JAPLPA010000271.1 GCA_026400415.1 Afipia sp.
TGGCGACGATCCCGACCTGCCTCTATTACCTCTCACTGTTGTTCATGGTCGAACTCGATGCGATGCGCTTCGGCGCGCAAGAGGTAGTCTTCAAGCAGGACCTGACGATCTGGGGAATGACCAAGCGTTACGGGTTTCATTTTGTCTCGCTGGTCGCGGTCGTCGTCTTCATGATCGTCGGTTATTCACCGATGCTCGCGGTGTTCTATTCAACGATACTGGCGTTCGGCATGAGCGCGCTCGCACCTGAAACGGCGCTCGGGCCGCGGAAAATACTGATCGCGTTATTGTTTGTCGGTGTCTGTTTCGGGTTACTTTGCCTCGTGCCTGGCGTCGCGTCGGCCAAACCTGCAGTGTTTTTCGAATCTTATTTTCCGCTGCTGATCCTGATCTTGATTGGTGTTCTGTCGTTGATCGGACTGACTGCTGCGGGCCAGCGCACCATTCCATCCTCGACAAAACTCACGGCCGCAATGGCCGATGGTTCAATCGGAGTCCTGAGTGCTGCAACGACTTGTGCTGCTGCGGGCATTATCGTCGGCGTTGTGACACTGACAGGTCTCGGTCTGAAGTTCTCTTCCATCGTGATCGATTTCGCCGGAGGAAGCCTTTTGCTGACGGCAATCTACACCTCGCTGGTGGTGTGGATCATCGGGCTCGCGGTACCGGTGACAGCGTCCTACATTATTTGCGCGGTAATTGCGGCACCGGCCCTGATCAAGCTTGGCGTTCCGGACTACGCCGCGCACATGTTCATTTTTTATTATGCGGTGCTGTCGGAGGTTTCTCCGCCAACGGCGTTGTCGCCGTTCGCCGCGGCGGCCATCACGGGCGGCGATCCGTACAAGACAACGATGCAAGCGTGGAAATATACCTTGCCGGCGTTCCTCGTGCCTTTCGTGTTCGTCTGCGATCCGCTTGGCATCGGCCTTTTGCTGAAAATCCCGAAGGGTGGTTCCATTTACGACGTCATCTGGATCACGGCGGTCACGGGTGCCGGGTTGGGCGCGCTATCGGTCGCCGCGCAAAACTGGGCACTTCGCCGCACCACGCCAATCGAACGCGGACTATTTTTGCTGACCGGTCTCTTGCTAGTGTTTCCGAGCCTGCTGGAGGCAATGATGGAAAGCATAACGGGATTGGATATCCCGCATCCCGCGCCGTTCGGATTGGCTCTCGGGGCGTTGTTATTGTTGTGGCAATGGCGCAGCCGAGGACCTGCCATCGCCGCACCGGGATAAAACGAAATTCAAAGACAAAATGAAGAGGGAACGAAGATGAGATTGAAAATCGCACTCACAGTTGCAGTGACGGCCTTGGTATTCGGATCGGCCTACGCGCAGCAACGCACGATCGCTATCGGCACCGGCGGCACTGGCGGCGTTTATTATCCGCTGGGTGGCGCAATCGCCAATGTGCTCTCGAAGAATATGCCGAGCATGCAGGCGACCGCGCAGGTGACGGGCGGCTCGGTCGACAATCTCAAGCTGATCGGCTCAGGTCAGAGCGAAGTCGGCTTCTCGATGGCTGACGCTGCGGTCGATGCCTTGAAGGGCGAGGACAAGTTCAAGGGCAATCAGGTTCCTTTGAAAACCCTCATGGTCCTTTATCCCAACATCATGCACGTGGTCAGCATCGAGGGTGCGGGTGTTGAGAAAATGGCCGATCTGAAAGGCCGCCGCGTCTCGACCGGTGCACCCGGCAGCGCTACCGAAGTGATGGCATTCCGTGTAATCGAGGCCGCCGGCCTCGACAAGGACGCCGACATGAAACGCGAACGATTGTCGGTTGCCGAATCCGTCAACGCGTTGAAGGATCGCAAGATCGATGCGTTCTTCTGGGTCGGCGGCTTGCCAACCGCTGGTGTGACCGATCTTGCCGCAACGCCCGGCGTGAAGATCAAGATGATCGATCATTCCGATTTGGTCGGGAAGATGAATGCTAAATACAACAATCTGTATTCAACCGCTGTCATCAAGGCTGGCACCTATCCGGGTCAAGACAAGGACAATCAGGTTTCGGCGGTGTGGAATATTCTCGTCACCAACGACAAGATGTCGGACAAGGACGCCTATGACATCGTGAAGTTGATCGTCGACAAGAAGGACGATCTGGTCGCGGTTCACAAAGACGCAGCAAGCTTCTCTGTTGAAAACCAGATTCGAGCCAACTCGCCGGTTCCTTGGCAGCCGGGTGCCGAGAAGTTCTTCAAGGAGCGCGGCGCGAAAATGTAGGCGCTTCGGCGCACTCGAGCTCTGAAGTCAGAAACAACGAAGGCCGCACCCGGGTGCGGCCTTTTCGTTTTTGCAACAGGTGCGATGGCTCGTAGCCCGACGCGGCATCACTCAGCCGGTCGTGCCGAATTGGCATCTTGAAGCGCTTCCGACACGGCTGGCTGCGGCAGGGAAATCGGCACCGGCAAAGCCTCCCGGCGAAATCCTATCAACTCGGCCGCGCGAACACCCGAAGTGCTCCAGAACGTGAAAGAGTTGATGCGTGAATTCTCCAAGATGGCGATACCAACGGCAGAAAGAAAGGGCAGACTCTCCAGCACCAGCACGGCGGCGAAAATATTGATCTCGTTCACTTCCTTGGTGTTGAACATCACCAACACCACAGCGCCCACAATCAGCAGGACGCCGATCACGGCTTCCCAGAACGCCTGAAACTCCACCGACATCCGTGCGAGGCCGCCCTTCGAGGTGCGGGCAAACGGCAGATGATCGGTAATCAATCCGTTGGCGACGGCGCGCGACACCGTCCACTGCACCGACATTGCGGCAATCATTGCGCCGAGCATCTGGCCCATTTTGACTGGCACGCGCAGCCGATACAGCGCCACGAAGTGAACGAGCGACACGACAAACGATGCAATGATCGGCAGCGTCAGAATCTTGTCGGGGATGGCGATGTCGGCAAACGACACGATCGGTACCCAGATCAGATTCAGGATCGCAACCACCACGCCGAGGCTTTCAGCCCCTAACCAATTCAGCCAGCCCAGCGAGAACTCCCGCTTCTGGTCTTGCGAAAGTCTGCTGGCACCCGGCAGAAAGCGCCGCCAATGTTTCTTGACGATCTGGAATCCGCCGTAAGCCCATCTATGGCGCTGTTTCTTGAAGGCCTCGTACGTGTCGGGGAGGAGCCCGAAGCCGTAGCGCGTGTTGGTGTAGTGCGTGGTCCAGCCGTGTTCGATGATGGCCAGACCAAGATCGGTGTCTTCGCAAATTGTATCGCCGGCCCAGCCACCCGTCATATCCATCGCGGCGCGCCGAATGAGACACATCGTTCCGTGAACGATGATCGAATTGGTCTCGTTGCGCTGGACCATGCCGATGTCGAAGAAGCCAGCATATTCGCCGTTCATTGCGTAGTGCATCAGTGAGCGGTCGCCGTCGCGATGATCCTGCGGTGCCTGCACGAGACCTACAACGGGATCGAGGAACGCAGGAACAAGATCCTTCAGCCAGTTCGGTGTCACAACGTAGTCGGCGTCGATGATGCCGATGATCTCTGCATCCACCGCTGTGCGCGCCATCGCGATCTTCAATGCACCCGCCTTGAAGCCTTCGACCTTTTCGGCGTTGATGAAAATGAATCGCTCACCGAGCGCGCGGCAGTGGTCCTGAATCGGCTGCCAGAATGTCGGGTCGGGCGTGTTGTTGATGATGACCACGCATTCGAAGTTCGGGTAGTCGAGCCGCGACACGGCGTCGAGCGTCTGCTTGAGCATCTCGGGCGGCTCGAAATAGGCCGGCACGTGAATTGAGACTTTCGGAAATGGGCCATCGGCGGGCGCGGGCAGCGCTGATGAGATGAGGCGGCGGGGCGCACGCCCGAATGCGATGGTCGCGATCTCCTCGATCCGGGCCATGGCAATGAGAACGAGAGGCACCAGCAGGATCAGGCCTAGTGTGAGGGCGAATGCCGAGCCGAATACGAAGTAGTGCGTGTTCCAGTAAGCAAACACCGTCGCGACCCAGGCCCCGACACCGCTGGCGGCCGCCGCTAAAACCGATGCCTGAACGACTGTTGCGTTGGGGAGCCTGATAATAGGCAGCGACAGAAGGATGCCGACGAGCACCGCAATGGCCGCGATCTTCCAATAATCGGGGTCGACGACAGGGCCGGTCCACGCAAACTTCGGTTCGCGTGAAGCATTCAAAATACCCCAGTAAGGCCCGACGCCGCCTTCGAAAAACTTCCACGGCTGATCGATTGCTTCGACGATATTGTAATCCATTCCCGCAGCTTCGGCGCGCGATACGAAATTACGCAGCACGGACGCCTGCTCGAACGGACCGGGGACGGCGTTTTTCAAATTGTAGCCGGCGCTGGGCCAGCCGAATTCGGCGATCACCACGCGCTTGCCTGGAAATGCCTCGCGCAGCAGATTGTAGAGATACATCGCCTGATCGACAGCCTGCTTATCGGTGAAGTTTTCCCAATACGGCAAAACGTGCGCGGCGATGAAATCCACATTCGATGCGAGCTGAGGGAAGTCGCGCCAAATATTCCAAATTTCACCTGTTGTTACAGGTACATTTGTCTGTTTCTTAACGCTTTGAATTAACTCGATGAGGTCGTCGACTTTCTGCTCACCGCGATAGATGGTTTCGTTGCCGACGACGATCCCGATGACGTTGCTGTTGTGCTTGGCAAGATCGAGGGCGGATGCGATTTCGCGGGTGTTGCGGTCGGCATTCTTGTCGATCCAGGCGCCGACAGTAACTTTAAGGCCGAACTCGTTGGCGATCGGCGGCACCAGCTCCACGCCTCCAGTGGAGGAATAGAGACGAATGGCCTTGGTCATCGTGGCGAGTTTCTTCAGGTCGGCGCGTATTTTTTCGACATTGGGAATGTTGTCGACGTCGGGATGGCCCGTGCCCTCGAAGGGAGCGTAGGAGACGCTGGGCAGCATGCCGGTGAAATCAGGGGCCTGTTGCTTGTCGCGAAATACTCCCCAGAGCGCCGCGTGAAGGGCTGTGACAACAACCAGAGCAGAGACGACGGCGCGCATCGCTAAAGACCAAACGGGGCCGACATTGCAGGGTGTCGAACCCGTCCCCAAGGTTCGTCCGTGGCAGAGGCAGACGTGGCGTTATCGAACTTCTCGATGCCGTGCAGAATAACACCTCTTATGCCCGGATGGCATTTTAAGGGCACCGTTCCGTCAAACGAAATCAACCAGTGCCGGTTCCGCGTCGTCTACTTTGCGGCAGGTGCTGGCGTGGCCGGTACCGGCGCCGGAAGAACCGGAACAGTTACACCCTGAGGCTGCGCATTTGGATTGATCCAGCACGCATGAACACGACCGTTCAATGTCTCCGCAACCTTGGGGTCGATCGAGCCACCAAAGCGCACAAGGCATCTGAATGTTGCCTGAACGTGGCCGCCGGGGCAGCCGAAACGGTCGTAAAGATCGAGATGGCGGAATGCCGTGTCGAGATCGTCGCGCCACATCAGGCTGACCACGCGCCGGCCCAGCCAGACGCATTCAGGATTGCCGGCGGAGCCATTGATTGTTTTCGCGGCTTCCACAAATTCGTCGGTCTTGCGCTGGCCATCCTTGGCGGCATCAGCAGCGGTGGTTTTTGGCGATTGATCCTGCGCTCTTGAATCTCCGCTTTGGGCAGAGGCGGCTCCAAGCCCTATCCATAAAGCCAGGCCTGCCACGACAAGTCCGTGAAGCAACGCAACTCTCAACACACCCTCGGCGCGACCCATAAAATCCTCGATATTAACGCTCTAGCGTACAGATCCGTTGCAAGTTTCCAGACCTGAGGGCGGTGCTACGCAACCTTCGCCCGCCTTGTCCAATTGCCCTGCCAATGCGGCGGAAGATTGCCTCAGCCCGAACCCGATTCACATGACGGACATTTGCATTTTTGTCCAGCATCGGGGGGAATTTGATCCGATTTAGGTAAAGAGGTGCGGCGAGAAGGTCGGGGGCCGAGGGTTCCGGGCTCTTGGCATCGCCGGGTACACGGGCTATTCGACGGGACTTCCTGGAGACCGGACCGATTTCCCTTCGCACGCCGCTGGCCCTTCTTGCACTGTCACTCGTTGCGATTGCCGCAGTGTGGTGGTGGCTTGCCATGCCGGTGTGTCCTATGCACCATTTCGTGGTGCGCAAAACCCGCTTGATCCGGGACTCATCGTTGCGCCCGAACAAATGGCAGAGGACTTCGCCCAGCTGGCGAAGGTGACCGGCTGCATCCGAACTTATTCGGTCGGCAATGGATTGGACCGCGTTCCTGAGCTTGCCCAGAAAGCCGGCCTGAAGGTCATGCTCGGTGTCTGGATCGGCACCAACAAACTCGACAACAAGATTCAAGTCGAAAGAGGTATCGCGCTTTCCAAGCAGTTTCCCGGGGTCGTGACGGCGTTCATCGTCGGCAACGAGGTCCTGCTTCGCGGCGAGATGACATCGTCCGACCTCGTGGCGAATATCCGTGCCGTGAAGGCAAAGGTTTCAGTTCCGGTGACATATGCGGATGTCTGGGAATTCTGGCTAAAGAATCGCGACGTCTATGACTCGGTGGATTTCGTCACGATTCATATCCTTCCGTATTGGGAAGACTTTCCGATCCGAGCCAGCTACGCGGCGAGTCATGTAGATTCGATCCGCAAGCGCATGGCGGTCGCATTTCCCAACAAAGAAATCCTCATCGGTGAAACCGGCTGGCCGAGTTCGGGTCGGATGCGCGAGGGCGCTTTGCCGTCGCGCGCCAATCAGGCGCGTGTCGTCTCCGAAATTCTGGAACTTGCCCGCACGCAGAAATTCCGCGTCAACCTGATCGAAGCCTACGATCAGCCGTGGAAGCGCAACTTCGAAGGCACCGTCGGCGGACATTGGGGGCTTTTCGATGCGGACAGCCGCGCGCTGAAGTATCCGGCGGGCGTGCCGATCACGAATTTCCCGCTGGCGAAAGTCTATGCGGGCGCGGGAATGATCCTTGCGTTGCTGATTTTCGGCGTGTCGTTTCTGACGCTGCGGCGCCGTCCGTGGTCGCCACGATTGAGCTCGTGGCTTGTCGTTGCGATCAGCGCGACCGCAGCAGGTTCGTTGCTGGGTGTCGCGTTCGAGAAGATGATGGTTGAGAGTTTGGGCGTTGGCGGATGGATCAGCGGAATTGCACTGGTGGTTTGTGCAGTCGCCGCACCATTGATCGTGGCCAACACCGTCATGTATGGCCGTAGCCTGCCGACATTTCTTGAATTGATCGGACCGGCCGACTATCGCACGTCGTCGCGCATGCAAAGATTGCTCGGGATTGTGCTTTTGGCGACGACGATCCTCGCAACCGCGACAGCCCTTGGATTTGTGTTCGATCCTCGCTACCGCGATTTCCACTTTGCGGCACTGTCGATGGCGGTCATTCCGTTTTTGTTGCTGACGGCCGTCAACCGTTCGCCGGACGGATCGCGTTCCATCGCCGAGTCGGTATTCGCCGGCACGCTGGCCATTTCGGCGATCTACACGATCTTCAATGAAGGGCCGGCGAACTGGCAGTCGTTGTGGACTTGCGGAATTTATTTTTTGCTGGCGCTCACGCTGTCGCGGGCGCGGGTCGTGCAAATCCCAAAATAAGCAAACCGAGCGCAACACCGGACAGTCCGATGTTGTAGAGCACGATGCCGAAGCACGCCGCAACGAGGCCAACCGTCAGCGTCACAATGGACGGACGGATCAGATGCAGCACGGCCACAATCATTGCGACGATACCGAAGACGTAGCTCTTGAACAGATACGTCATGAGAATGCGGGTCTTGCAAAGCATGGTTTGCAGTCCGGCTTCGCATTCGAGACGCACCTGCGTGAATTCGATCGCCATGTAGCGCAGATAAAGCGCGTAGCCGATCGTGAGGAAGCCCACGACCAATATCCACTGCACCTGAAGCGCCGTCAGTCTGAATGGTTCTTTTTTCATGCGGGCGGAATATGGTTTGAAATGGCCGAAGACTCAACCCGCCGAACCAATTGTTCGCCGGCTATCTGAAGCCGAAAATCGACGAAAATGACGATCCGCCCGACGCCGGGACGGATTGGCCTTGGGCCCGTTTTTTTGGCGCGACGGGTTTTGCGTCGGGTTTCTTCTCGTCCTGCATGGCCAGGCGCTGCCCGTCATAGACCGAAGGCAGGCATGAGCGCTTGTCGGCGATCAGTATGGCGCAGATTTTGGCGGCAGCCGCAGCATCGTTCAGCGGGCCGGCAACCAGTCGCAGTTTCATGCCGAGCCCGTCGTTGCCTTCCTTCATCACGACGATGGGTTGAAGCGCGCCAAAAATTGCGCCGTTCGATTTGTTCACCGTGCGCCAGACGGCACGAAGGCCTTCGACGGAATTTGCGCCGCCGAGTTCGACGCCGAACGCTGTCTGTTGAACCGGCTTATCGGCGATGGCGTTGTTTGATGCCGCAGCGTCGGTCGTCAACGCGCCTGTGACGGTTGTTTCCTTTTTCGCGGGCTCTGCGGCGGCGGCTTTCTGCTCGACCGGCGCGGGACTTGGGATGGAAGCAACGGGAGCAATTTTGGGGGGCGGAGTGAGCTGAGGCGCAGCCTGCTGTTTGGTATCCGGCGGCACTGTGACGGTTGCTGTCGCAATGTCAGGTGCCGCTGCCTGCGGCGCGGCGATAATAGGTGGCAGGTTCGCTATCGCTTTCTGCTTTGCGATGGAGCCCGTCACGGATTCCAGATTTTCTTCGAGCACCGTCACGCGTGCGTAAAGCCGGTCACGATCGCCGTTCAGCGTGTCGACGGCCGCTGCGAGTTGTCGGGCCTGGTTCTGGCTTTCCTTGGCAATCCATTGCACCTGCTTTGTCTGCATCTCCGCAGCGGCCAATTGTTCGCGCTGGATTGCGACGGGCGACTGGGTGGCGAGAATACCGACAATGACCGCGCCGACCGTGCCGACGCCCCATGAGCCCAGACGCCACAACGCGCGGCGATCCAGTTCATCCTCCTCGGCGAGGACGTTGCTCATCCAACCGCCGGGTTCGTCGTCCGCCAGCCCTAGAGCCTCAGCCGGATTGTCGAGCTTTTTAGTCATGCTTTGTCGTTGCTATGTGTTGGCCTTGCCGCCGCATATGACGAATCACCCTGCAAACACTATCAGGAACAATGCTGGTGTGCTTCGCAGGGGAAGCCGACGCAAAGACCTTTTGCCGTCGTCCGGTGTCGGGTAAGACGACGCCGAACGGCCGTGGCCGCGTCACTTAGGGATTTCGATGACCGCGCGAACATCGCTCACTGTTGTGCTGGCGGCCGGTGAGGGTACGCGAATGCGTTCACGCTTGCCCAAGGTGCTGCACCAGATCGCAGGCCGCGCGATGCTTGCGCATGTCTTGGCGGCAGCACCTCGTGGTGCGAGCGATAAGGTTGCGGTCGTCGTCGGCCCCGATCATCAGGCCGTGAGCGACGAGGCCAGACGCGTATCCCTCGATGCGACGACATTCGTTCAGCGCGAGCGCTTGGGTACGGCGCATGCGGTGCTTGCCGCGCGCGATGCGATTGCGAAAGGTGCTGACGACCTTTTGATCGTGTTCGGCGACACGCCGCTCATCGATGCTTCGACATTTGAGAGATTGCGTGCGCCGTTACGCGATGGCGCAGCGCTTGTCGTGCTCGGTTTTCACGCAAAGGATCCCACGGGCTATGGACGGCTGCTGGTTGAAGGCGACCGACTGTTAGGAATCCGCGAGCATGGCGATGCGTCGGAGGCCGAGCGCAAGATTACGCTCTGCAATGCCGGCGTCATGGCGATGGACGGTAAGACGGCGCTGCAAATTCTCGACCGCATCGGCAATGGCAACAGTAAGAACGAGTATTATCTGACCGACGCAGTCGCTATTGTGGGCGAACTCGGACGGCGCGCGGTTGTCATTGAAACAGGTGAGGATGAAGTGCGCGGGATCAATACGAAATCGCAACTCGCAGAAGCCGAGCAGGTGATGCAGGCGAAGTTGCGCACGGCAGCACTTGAAGCCGGTGTGACGATGACGGCGCCGGAAACCGTGTTCCTTGCAGCCGACACGACGTTCGGACGCGACGTCACCATCGAACCATTTGTCGTGTTCGGCCCCGGTGTGTCGATCGCGGATGGTGCGGTGATCCATGCCTTTTCGAATATTGTCGGCGCGAACATCGGAAAGAACGCATCGGTGGGTCCTTACGCCCGTCTTCGTCCGGGCACCGTGCTCGGCGACAACACCCGCATAGGAAATTTCGTCGAGGTGAAAGCTGCGACAATCGATGCGGGCGCAAAGGCCAATCATCTTACCTATATCGGTGACGCGCATGTCGGAGAGGGTGCCAACATCGGCGCGGGCACGATTACCTGCAACTATGACGGCGTCGACAAACACCGCACTGAGATCGGCGCGGGCGCATTCGTCGGCACCAACTCGTCGCTTGTCGCGCCTGTGAAAATCGGTGCCGGTGCCTATATCGGGTCAGGCTCGGTGATTACGCGCGACGTCCCGGACGACGCGCTGGCAGTCGAGCGGAGCGCCCAGACCGTTAAACAGGGCTGGGCCAAGCGGTTTCGCGAGATGAAACTGCGCGGCAGGAAGGCAAAAGACTGAGTTGCCACTGCAGTTGCGTTAACGATTTACCCTGACTCAATCCGCAATAATTGGTGAGGCGAACTTGTGCTAAATTTCGCTAGGAATGGCTGCAAATAGGCGGCCGGGGACAAAGAATTTCATGTGCGGCATTGTCGGAATTTTGGGACGAGGCCCGGTCGCGGATCAGCTCGTCGA
>JAPLPA010000589.1 GCA_026400415.1 Afipia sp.
GTGAGTACATTGAATGAGGTTTTCCGGTGTAGGGATCCTTCTTCAATTCCGCTCTATCAAGAACCATGTTGAACTGCCGCATAATGATGCGTTTTGCAGTATCGCGGTTTTTGTATTGAGGAAGGAAAACGTAATCTTCCCCATTCAAAAATTTTGGATTTCTTTTCCGTGTCCTTTTGTAGATCGTAACTGAGGCTGGCATCGTATCAATAATGCGTGGGCCAGTTTTCCCCTTCCGAATTGTAAGTAGTAGACGATGCGGATTTTGTTTAATCACCGTTACGTCGGCATGTTTCAATGCATAAAGCTCGGAGTAAGTTGGTCTAACGAAAGAGTGGACGGTGAATAAAATGATATCCCTAAGCTCTTCGGTTATTGGAATTCCGCGAACAATGACATTTTCCCTAGCCAATTTTTCAGCGACACGGAGAACCTTCTGATAATCGTCGTTTTCCTTTGATACGAGAGGGCGAAAGCGGAAGAATGTTCGTGTATCGGGCTTTGATTTGTTGAGCTTAGGGACTTCAGGAATGGAATGAATAACACCATCATGTAAGGCGAGCTTCATAACGTTACGGAAGATATTTCTGATCGTATTATGTGACGATGCCGAAAGATCAGGTCGCGTCTCTGCGAGTCTTCTCGCATATTTTACGAAATCACTTGTTTGGAGTTCCCTTACATCCCGAGATCCAAATGTGTGATTCAAGCCCCAACTCTTGTTCTCAAGTGCAGAACGATGATCGTGGGCAAACTTCTTGTTCCTAGTTCCACGTTGGATATCGATCTGAGCCTGCTTCACCAGCAGATCGGCGAAGTGGTCAAATCGATATTCCAAAGGGACGGTATCTAAGAGTCCTGAAGCAGAGAGACTTTCAGCGAGGTCTTCCGCTGCTTTACGGGCTTCTATTCGAGAAGTCTCTTTCGTGGAGCGAACAATGTTTTTCTTGTTTCTGCTGTCTCTTATTCGTGCAAACCAATAAGGCGATGCGTTGATTTTATAGATTGCAAGACCACGACGAATGGTGATGATTTCACCGTCAAGAGACTGTCTTGATTTTTCGGCAGGTGACATTAATCACGCTGCCTCTTTCAAGAGCTTTTGGGTAGTTCCGACCCCGATCTTTAGCTCTCTGGCTATCCGATGAATCGAAGCACCTTTGTCTCGCATCAACTGAACAGCAATCTTTGTGTTGGAATTCACGTTTGTCGGGCGGCCCAAGATTTTGCCTTCGGATCGTGCCCGAGCAAGACCAGCATTTACACGATCTCGAATGATCTCACGTTCAAACTCAGCGATGGCCCCAAAAATTGCGAATGACAGTTTACCTGCGGGAGTTCTGGAATCGATAGCTTGAATGTGACTGTAGAAATCAACTTTCTTGACTTCAAGCTCGCTCATCAAAGCAACAAGGTCGGAGAGACTGCGACCGAGTCTATCGATGGACCATGTCATCAACAGATCAACCTCCCGACGACTGATCATTTTGTGCAGCATATCAAATGCTGGACGATCTTTGCGTCCTTTGCTCCCACTAATTCCGTCATCGGAAAGTTCTGCAACGATAGTGAAACCGTTTCTTCGTGCGACTTCACGCAGTTCTATAAGTTGGTTTTCTGTGTTCTGTTTTTGGGTGGATACGCGGGAATATATGACCGCTCGCATTGGGAACTATCCTTGCATTCAACTGCCTAAAAGTAATAGACAGTAGTAATAGACAAGGCAATAAGTAATTGATATATATGGTCGATACGCGAATTACAAAACCGCTGCTCTACCGCTGAGCTAAACCGGCCCGCGCGGAGAGCTACCAGCAAGGCAGCTTCCCGACAAGCGCCGGAAAAGGCTCCTAAACCCAGTTAATCATCGTCGCCGGAGCCGAAAAGTCCGGCAAGGCCACGCGACCGCGTTTCATAGGTCCGAACGATCATGGTCCGGGTGCCCGCACGGGTGGGGTCGGCAATATCGTCACCGCTGCTCCACTCCCGCCGGTAGGAATTATCGCGCCCATAATTGTCGCGCGCCTTGCGCTCGGCGACCTGTTTCCTGTTGCGGTCTGTCTTGCGCTTCTCGGCAGCCTCGGATTTCTGGGAAACCGCCTCCGCCGCTACGCTCTGCTGCGTTGCCAGCGCTGGCACGGGAGCAACCGCCGTAACATTCTGCGCCATCGCTGTGGGCGGAACCGCAAGCGGCGCTTGCATCGTAATCGTCGTCAGGGTGCCCGAGGATGCAGCCTCAGCAGGTGCAGGTGCCGTTACAGCAACAGAAGCCACCCCCGGCGAAGCATCCGCCTTGGCCGCATCAATGCGCGACACTTCGGACTTGCCGATGATTTTCAATCGCTCCTGCCGCGCAACCGTGACCGCCAGGTCTTCCTTCAAAGCGGAAGTCGTCGTGAGCGCGAGCCCGCCGCCAAACCCGACGGCAAGCGCGGCAACCACGGTGCCAACTCCGGCGAAGTAAATGATGTACGGCGACCGCATGGTGTCCTCCATTGCGGTGTGAACGTCGCAGATGCCGCTTCCGTTCCTGAACAAACTGCCTGAACAGGAAGCGCGGTATGATCTTCCCTCGCCTCCCGCCGTGATGGCTGCGTTTACGCCTTCGATAGCCGCAACGGCGGCATCAACGAGGCAATCCGCCCGCACGACCACAGCGAGCCGACAATCGGAATGACGCAAATCGGACCGAGATACCGGATCTCGAGGCTGACCAGCATGTAGATGAAGATGATTCCCCAGTAGAGCAGATACAGCGATCCGAACAGGATGGCCTGGCGTGCAGCATCGGGATTCTTCGCCACCCAAAAATCGCGCATGACGATCAGCGGCAGCGCGAACGTGAACAGCACGAACAGCACCAGCGTGACACCACGCAGCACGATGCGCGGCGCGGCGTTCACCACCACCGCTCCGCTGAGATACTTGAAATCCCGCGTATCGATGAATTTCTGCGCATCGGCGCGCCAGCCTGCCATGTAGGGCTTCTGCGGGCCGACGAAGCGCCACCAGTCGAGATCGTCGAGCCGCATCAGCACGTCACCCAGCATCGACGCCTGCTGCCGGAAGCGCAGCCGTTCCCACATGGTGAGCGCAAACGTGCCGGGAAAGCGCGCCACGGTCTGCCAGTATTTCGCCTGCGCGAGCCGCATCAGTTCCGGCGCCTTGATACCGTAATCGCGGAACAACACTTCGTCGATGGCCTGCGCGTCGCCGTAGTCATGGTCCTTCAGCGTGATCGTGCGGGCAACGCGGTCGAGCGGCGTGTCGCCATCGAAAACGCCGGGCACTTTCTCGGCGACCTTGAGCACCGTCAGCAGATAGACGGTCTGGCTCACGATGGCGACGAGGTAATCGCCGGTGCGATACTTGTTCCAGACCATGACAACGCCGGTGCTGAACAATGCCGGCGCACAGAACACCGCAAGCAGGAATACAGCCCTGCGCATGGCCATACCGCCAAGCCAGAACGGCGCCACCAGTGCGAGGCCGAACGGCACCACCAGAAATGCAAAACCCTCGCGGACCCAGAAGCACGCCATGAGGGCGAGGCCAGCGCCGAGTGCGGCGCGCAGCGGCAGCACGCGTCCGCCGAGAAACCGGATGCCCAGCGCGGCAATGA
>JAPLPA010000174.1 GCA_026400415.1 Afipia sp.
CGGGAAATTGCAGCAGCACTTTGTCTAGCGGCGCTTCCGTTCCTTGCGGCATCGCCCGAATGGATTCGCGGCTGAGAGTCGTCGAACTAGCACCCGTCGGCGCGACGATGTTGTTGCGCGCTGCATCGAGATTCGCGTTGACGTTTGCCGTGACTTGTTCACTGGAAGGCGACGGCTCGGTGTGGATGACAACGCGCGCGCGCCGCCGTTCTGCGTCCGGATCGCGGCGCGGGGCCGTCACATTGATTTCGGGAAGCGCCTGGTCTGCGGGAACGTCGGTTGCCGCGGGCGCGGAAGCCGCCGGAGCTGTGGTCGCTGCAGATGGCAGTGGCGCGTCGGCAGTCTGCGCCAACGCTATGTCACTAAGGGGTGAAAACAAAATGAGCGAACAGCTTCCAAGCAGAAGCGCATGTATTTTATTGAAAGCGAACATTTTTGTATTCCTGACGCCATCGGGTCCGCCTCATTGAGGGTGTGGGACTTGCGATGGCCTCTCGCCAGACAAGGCGAGTTGTTTCCGGAATGGTCTTTGCGGCTTGCGCATATCGCGTGCGGTGGGCTTTGAGACCGTGGAATAACCGGTGTCAGGCGATGGGTGGAGCGCGGGATTGGAAGCCGAGCGAATGCGCGCTTGCGCTCCTGTCAACTGAGGTGAAGAGCCCGTCGTGCGCGGTGGTCTCCGCTGGAAGCGGCAGAACAGGTGGCGCCGAGTTAATCAGCGCGTTGGCGAGTGCGACGGTTGCGCAGATGGCACAAAGGTCTTGGCGGCCATCGGTATCGCCGCCATTGTCACGCGAAGGTGCCGACGCTTGATCCGAGATCGCGGTCTTGCCGGCAAACGCACGATCATGATGGACATGGCCGAATGACAGGCCGAACTGCAGGGCCAGCGCGAAAAGTGCCAGCAGAGACAGCCTTTTTGTCTTTGACCGAAGCCAGTTCATCGAAAAATACGCCTCACGCAGACTTGGTCGAAAGCTTCTTTCCAAATGTTATAATATAACATCGCGTGTCTGATGGAGGCTGTCAATACGCGCTAGCGCCCCTCGCGTAGCCAGGTCGATGCGAATGCGCCGAGCAACAGCAGCAGTCCAATCAGCCCCGCGAAAATCGGCAGCACGCCGATGCCACGCACCACGCTGACATCGCGCATCTTCACGCCAAGCCAGCCCTCGCCGCGAAACACAGACGATGCGCGGACCGCGAGAATGCGCGGCAGATCGATACTGCCGTTTTCTGCGATGCGCCGAGCATCGCCGCCGGTCGATTGCACGAGTGGCCTTAATGCTTCGGTGGTGGATGTGACCTCCGAGAACTCCTTCGGATTGATCGGGCCGACATTGATGAGCGCCTTCAGCGTGCCGTCGCTCGCCTGCCATAAACCAAGCTCATCGGCACTTATCGCCGCGCGCCACTCACCGGTTTCGCTGGACGCAAGAGTGAGCTGTCGCGTCGCGCCCGAGGGCGAGGTCACGGTGACGGGCGATGCCGTGTCGGACATGGTTTGCCGCACCACGATGAGATCGCGGCCTTCGATTTTTAGCCGCAGCGCTTCTTCGTCGAGATCGGGCTGTTTCATCAGCCAGTGCGAAATTCGCCGCAGCAGATCGAGATGCGGGCCACCGCCTTCATAACCTCGCGCCCAAAGCCAGATTTGATCGGACAGCAGCATTGCAACACGGCCCTCGCCCTGCCGCGACAGCAGCAAGAGTGGCTTGCCGTCGGCACCTTCCATCACGGGCGCAACAGCCGGATTTCGCGTATCGACGAGACGGAAGAAACGACTCCAGTGCGGCGGCTCGCTGGCCGAGCCTTCAAGACCGCGCGTGACCGGATGCCGCTTCCCTACATCGCTCAGCCGTGCTGTGAACGCTTGCTCGGTGACGCCAACCGGCTCGGCGGGCAAAACCGAATCGAGCGGGGTTCGCCAGATGCTGGTCGGGCTTGCATAGTCGGGACCGGCCGAGACAAGAACCGCGCCTCCATTGCGCACGTAACGCGCGATGTTGTCGAAATACGAAATCGGCAGCACGCCCTGCCGGGCATAGCGGTCGAAGATGATGAGCTGAAACTCGTTGATCTTCTGCTGAAACAGTTCGCGGGTCGGAAACGCGATCAGCGATAGTTCGTTGATTGGCGTGCCGTCTTGTTTTTCCGGCGGGCGCAGAATCGTGAAGTGAACCAGATCGATGCTGGGATCGGACTTCAGAAGGTTGCGCCAGGTGCGTTCACCGGCATGCGGTTCGCCCGACACCAGCAGTACGCGCAACTTGTCGCGCACGCCGTCGATCGACACCACGGCGCGATTGTTGACGGGCGTGAGTTCGCCTTCGAGTTGCGTTGCTTCGATCTCGACGATGTTTGGGCCGGCATGCGGAATATCGAGCGTGACATTGACTTGTTCACCACTCCTGACTGCGCGTTCGCTGAGAACATCGCCGTCGCGCCGCACGGTCACGCGCGCGGCTTCGGCGGTCACACCTTGATCGTCGAGCCGATAGGTGATGGTTTGCGGTTGGCCGACAATGCCGAATCGTGGCGCTGCCACAATGGCGATGCGGCGGTCGCGCTCATCGCTGCGGCCCGTGACGAGCGCATGAATCGGAGCGTTAAATCCGACGGCGGCGGCATTCGCCGGGATGTCATGCACGCGCCCATCTGTAATGAGAAACGCGCCCGCAACGCGATCTGTCGGCACATCCGACAGTGCAGAAGTGACGGCAGAAAATATTTTTGTGCCATCGGTCTCGCCATCGGCCTGTCCTGCCTCGACGACACGGACCTCAAGGCCCTTGATGTCCTTGAGCTTGGTAACCAGCGCGTCGCGGGCCTCATTCGTCTCGCGCGTGCGATCGCCGAAATTCTGGCTCGGGCTTCTGTCGACCACGACGGCGGCGACCGATGTCAGAGGTTCGCGCTCTTCTTTTGTAAACGAGGGATTGGCCAGTGCCAGCAAGACAAGCGCCAGCGCGCCGACGCGGATTGCCGCACCGCGCGCGCGCGCAACCAGTAACACCGCTGCAATCGCAACAATTGCAGCAAGCCCGATCCAAAGCGCGAGCGTCGGCACTAGGGGGGCAAACGCGATACCGTACTGCATATTATTGTCCCAACCGCTCGATGAGGGCGGGCGCGTGAACCTGATCGGCCTTGTAGTTACCTGTCAGCGTATACATCACGATGTTGACGCCGGCGCGGAAGGCAAACTCGCGCTGACGCGGCTCGCCCGGAGTCAGCGGCAGCATCGGTTGACCGTCGGGGCGCATCGCCCATGCGCCGGCAAAATCGTTGGACGTTATAATGATCGGCGAGACACCGTCGCCGCCGCGCACCGGCCGCTCGGCACTGTCCTCATCTTCGTTGCGCGGAAGCGTCTCCACCCAGGTCTGCCCCGAACTGAAACGGCCCGGAAAATCGCGCAGCAGATAAAACGTCTTGGTCAGCACATGCTCACGCGTGACGGGCTCAAGCTCCGGAATGTCGAGCGATGAAAGAATGTCGCGCAAGGTGAGCATACCGGGGGTTTGAGATTCACCGCCCGGACCAGCCGGTGCTTCAATCGCGTCGCGGGTGTCGAACAGAACCGTGCCGCCCTGTTTCATGTAGGCGTCGAGTTTGTTAATCGCGTCCTGCGACGGTTTGGCGGAGCCTGAAATCACCGGCCAGTAAATCAGTGGAAAGAACGCAAGCTCATCCTTCGCAGGATCGACAGCAACAGGTTCGCCCGCTTCAAGCGCGGTGCGTTGCGCGAGAAACAATGTCAGTCCTGACATTCCCGCCTTGACGATGGAATCCACATCGGCGTTGCCCGTAACCACATAGGCAAGGCGCGTCTGTGCCACCGCCTTGATGGCGAAATCGTCATTGGGCTTTGGATTGGTTGACGGCGTCGCGGGCTTTGCAGCCGGTTTAGTGGATTGCGCCAAAACAGGCGAGGGGACCGTAACGATTGTGGATACAGCAAATGCGATTGCGACCGCAGCCGCAGCGCTACGCCGTCGCAACAGCGCCGCAACTCCACCGCCGAGAACAGCGACGATAATTGCGTCAGCGAGAAATAATATCAGCGCGGTTGAGAGCAGAATGCCACGCAGGTCGCGCGGTTCGGAATTGGTGTAGGTCGCGCGGCGCGCCGTCAATGCGGAAGTATCGAGCGGTGCAAGACGATCCGCAGCCGCAAGTGCGTTAACGGCGAGCGGGCCCTCTGCGGGTCCGTAAAATCCCGGCGGATGATCCAGAGTGGCGCGGTCGCGATAATCTGCGTGGATCGGCTTTGCGGTCGAAGGTGGCGGGCCGAGGGCACCGAATCCGTCCAGTATGCGAACCGGCGCAACAGTGTGCGCTGTCGCATCCGCCGCGACGTCTGCGCCTTCTTTTGCTGTGTAGCCGGACATATCGACGACTCGCCGCAGCATTTCCACAAAGGTGCCAGACAACGGCAAATTCGACCAGCGCATATCGGCGCTGACGTGAAACAAGGCGATCACGCCCTTGTTGCGATGTTCGCCCGTCACCAGTGGCGTGCCGTCGGCCGGCGAGGCCCAGCTTCGCGACGCCATTGCGGGATCGGGATCCGCCAGCACTTGGCGAGTTACCGAAATCTCCTTCGGCACTGGAAGACCTGCAAACGGACCATCGGATGCAAAAGCCGCGAGCGGTTGTGGTTTTTCCCATGTTAATGTGCCGCCGAGGCTGCGGCCGCCACGGCGCAGTTTCACCGGCACGAGATCGTCATCGCCTGCGGCGCAGTTTCTGATGGAGGAATTGTGAGATGGCCACGGCAGGTGCGCCGCGTTCGCCTAATCGCACATCGGCGAACGGTGCAAGCGCGCGAGTCAGATAAAAAGTTGAGGCCAACAATGGCTGGGCGGTATCGCTGGTAGCACCCGAAACAATTCCGATAGCGCGCCGCCGCCAGCGCTTATCCAGCAACTGCACAGCGCCGGCCGAGCGTTCTCCGACAATATCGAGTCGCGCGATGTCGTTGCGCAGTTCGACCGGCAGATCGAAACTTGCTTCGGTGTCGACATCCTGCAGGCCGAACGAGAAATTCGCTTCCCCGATGGGCGAACTTTTTTGGTCGAGCGCGCGCACGATGCCGATGTCGGATGCGCTGCTGCCAGCGCGAAGGACTTTCACGGACATCTTCGCTGCGGCGTTTTCGGCCGCGGCGAGGGCATGCGCCGGCGGCGTACCGCCCTCCACAATAGTGAGGGGGCGATCTCCTATTGCCTTGGCGAGTGCTTCGACAAATTCGCTGCCGCGCCCGGTATCGACGCCGTCGCTCAGCCACACGATATCGCCGTCGCTGGATGCTGCCAGGAATCGCGCGAGTGCCGGCAGTGTTTCGACGCGTTCGACGGCGTAGGGTTTTGGTGCAAGCTGGCGAAGCGCCACGCGGGCTGTTCCTGCCGGCATCAGCGTGATGTCTTTCGTCGTCTCGGACAGCGGCACGATGCGCGTCGGTCGGAATCCGCATTCGAGATTAGTTCATCTGCGGCTCTGACGCGCGCGTCCCAGCTTGCGGCAGCACTCCAGCCGTCATCGAGCAGTAAAACCAGCGGCCCGTTTGCACGTCCTATACCCTCACCTGGATTCCAAATCGGTCCTGCAGCGGCGAAAATCACCAGCGCGGCAGCCAGCAGGCGGAGCGCGGTCAGCCACCACGGCGTGCGCGATGGCGTTTCTTCCTTCTGCACAATATCGAACAGCAGACGTGTGGGCGGAAAATCGACGCGTTTCGGGCTTGGCGGCATGACGCGCAGCAGCCACCACAGCACGGGAAGGCTGAGGAGGCCGATCAGAAGCAGCGGCTCTGCAAATGTCAGCGGCAGCCCACCGATCATGCGCGCGTACCTGAATTGACTTGTGCGGGTATGCGCGCGCTGAGAACTGCGTGCGCGCCAGCACCCATTCGCGCATGAAGGGCGAACAGCAATTCCGTTGGACCCTTGTCAGTCCTGTGCACTGTAAAGCTCCAGCCGAATTGTTCTGCCTCGGCACGCAGCGCTGCGCGATGGTTGGCGACCAGCGCCTGATACTCTGTGCGCCATGTCTCGGCGCGTCCCGCAGTCACGCTGCCGAGACCTTCAGAGTCGACAAATTCCACCCGGCCCGAATAGGGAAAACTTTCTTCGGCGGGATCGACGACCTGAACGACATGGCCGCGCGCGCCGTTTGCCGCAAGCTGTCCGATGGCTTTGCGAAATTCCGCGACCGGGCTCCAAAGGTCGGACAGCAGTAGAACTTCTGAGAATGGCGCCGGCGCAAAGTTCGGCGGCAGGCTCGGGCGCTCGGAGGCGTCGTGTACGATCTGTTGGGCCATCGTTTCAATGATATTGCGGTTGGCAGTCGGACGCATCAGTCCGGGAATTCCGACGCGCTCGCCGCCTTGCACCAAAACTTCGGCCAGCGCGAACGACACCACCAGGGCCCGGTCGAGCTTGCTCCACTCGGCAAGATGCGAATTGAAATCCATCGACGCGGACCGATCGACCCAAAGCCAGACCGTGTGCGAGGATTCCCACTCACGTTCGCGTACATACAAATGATCGTCACGCGCGGACCGTCGCCAATCGACATTGTGCGAGGGTTCACCATTGACGAAGCGACGGTACTGCCAGAAATTTTCTCCGGTACCTGCGCGCCTTCGCCCGTGAAGCCCGTGGATGACCGTGGCAGCAACGCGGCGCGCTTCGAGGATCAGGCGCGGCAGACGTGCGGCCAGCTTGCTGCTTTTGCCGACCGCCGCACGAACGGCGCCGTCCTGCGATTTGATGACGCGAGGCTGCGGCATTGCCTATCCGATCCGCGCCTTGATTTTCGAAATCACATTCACGATGGTCTCGCCTTCGGCACGCGCCGCGAATGTCAGCGCCATACGGTGTTTCAAAATTGGCTCGGCCAGATCCAGCACGTCGTCGATCGATGGCGCGAGACGTCCATCGAGCAGTGCACGCGCGCGCACTGCCAGCATAAGGGACTGACTTGCGCGCGGACCCGGTCCCCACGCAATCAATTTGCCGGTTTCGCCGCCCTCGTCGCCGGGTCGCGCCGAGCGCACCAGAGACAGAATTGCTTCGACAACGGAGTCGCCGACCGGCAGACGCCGCACCAGGCGTTGCGCGGTGATCAGCGTGTCGGTTGTCATCGCAGCTTTCGGCGCAGTCTGTTCGGCGCCCGTCGTATCGAACAAAATGCGCCGCTCGGCGTCGCGATCCGGATATTCGACGTCGATTTCCATCAGGAACCGGTCGAGCTGTGCCTCCGGCAACGGATAGGTGCCTTCCTGTTCAAGCGGATTTTGGGTCGCGAGAACATGGAAGGGCTTCGGTAGGTCGTGCCGCGCGCCAGCCACCGTGATGTGCTGTTCCTGCATGGCCTGAAGAAGCGCCGACTGCGTGCGCGGGGAGGCGCGGTTGACTTCATCCGCCATCAGAAGCTGTGCGAATACCGGACCTGCGATGAAACGGAACGAGCGTTTTCCTGCGGCACTCTCGTCGAGCACTTCTGCGCCCAAAATATCCGACGGCATCAAATCGGGCGTGAACTGCACACGCTTGGCGTCGAGGCCGAGCGTGATGCCGAGCGTCTCGACGAGTTTGGTTTTTGCTAGACCTGGCACGCCGATCAGCAGCGCATGCCCACCTGACAGGATCGTCACCAGCGCATTTTCCACCACACGCTGCTGGCCGAAGATCACCGTGGAGATCGCCTCGCGGGCGGCGCGGATGTTGCCTGAGATTTGTTCGGCAGACCGAACGATTACGTCTTCGAGTTTTTCGACACTGTCGCTGCCGGCCATTCAATCGCTCCTTGCATGCGCGCTTCAATTCGCGCTCAATTTTGCGGATGATTCCCGCACCTTCGATTGCGTCCGGCCATGCTAAACTCTTGCAAAGGCCAAGTATTCCGCAATGTATTCACCGTCCCCACCTTAACGGCCGAAGTAGTTGGGGCCGATCACGTTGTGGCGAGTTATTTGCAGCCGTTAAGCGATGAATTTATTCGTTAATTTCATCGTTCCAGAGTTGCACCAATCGTGCCAAACAATCGCACAACCGTCAGGGCAAAGAATGGCGAACCAAGGGCAGAAACAGCAGGACAATCCCGCGCAACGCCTCGATAGCCTGACACAGGCCGCGCGCGGGGCTGCAGCAAAAGGTCTGCCGCCGGTTCATCTGTGGAATCCGCCGTTCTGCGGCGACCTCGACATGCGCATTGCGACCGATGGAACATGGTTCTATCTCGGCACCCCGATCGGTCGGCCCGCGCTGGTCAAGCTATTCTCAACCGTGCTGAAGCGCGAGGGCGCCAAATATTTTCTGGTCACA
>JAPLPA010000362.1 GCA_026400415.1 Afipia sp.
TCTAACCGCTCGGGAAATAAAATGCTCTGACCGCGGTCATCGCCAACGACAAAGCGCGCCATCGAATCCTCCAGCCAAATCGCGGAGGAATTATATCATCGAGGGGCGTTTTCACACAGCCTGGGTCATTAGCTGACATCGCGACGCGCATGAGTGATGTCCGATACATATTCAATAGCAGACATCACTGCGCGATTTGCCCCTAAGAAAAGTGAGCGCGATCGTGCAATTTTCGTGGGATCCGGCGCCTTGAAAAGTTTAATCTAAGCCACGCAGTGGAGATCGAACTTAGTCTCCAAAAGGCGTCTCCGGAAAACGGGAGTTTTCTTGGAATTGGCTGGAGATTTTCGAGTGTTTTCGCTCTAGAAATTCTACACCTGCACAGCTGGAGACCGGACCCATCCCCAAAACCCCGCCATTGGCGGGCCTTTCAAGATCAAAACGGTAATATTCTCCAAAACGCACACTGGCTGGCTGGCGACGCAGTGGGATTCGGACCAATCTCCACGGATATTCCCTGCTAACAGGGAATTTTACAGGGAAAACGGCGAGCTTGGCGCTCCAAGCGGAGACGTCTAACCAGAAACCCCCTGCGCCCCAGTGACTTCTCGAGCAATTCCTTGCGCAAACTAACAGGGATTAAAATTCGAAGAACAGGGAAATTTTTCCCCCGAACAGGGACTCTCTACCTCAGGAATAACTGCATCGGGTTTTCGATACACACGATAGCTGAGCGCAACAGAGCCACAATCTTTACGGCGCTAAACCGCCTCTTCAAAATCTCCAAGCGCCTTTCCAAGCTAATTCTCTAAGAAAGATGCGTTGAATAAAGCCCGGTCAGGTCAGCGGCTACAATCTTCTGCGGTCAACCGAAGTGGTATTTCGACTTATTTCCTTTGATTCCGAGCGCGGCTCGGTCTCCAATCCCACCGAACGACCGGGGAATCCCGCCGCATCGAAATAACGCTGCGCTCCGACGCGTTGAAAGTTCAGCACTGTTCGCAACCCATTGGTGGCCGGCTGTGAGCTAATAGTTCCTTTGAACGCTTTCGGCGTCACACCATTCAGCGTCGCCTCGGTCATCACGCGCCCGAGCAAAGTCCCTTTCGGACTTGCTTTCAATCCCATGAGATATGCTGCAGTTACACCGACATCGGCATTACTGACAGGCAACTCATCAACGTAGCCGGATTTGAAATCAGGTCCGATGGCAGCCATGAAATTCTTGGTATCGCCGCGACCGAAGCTGCCGTGCATGCCTTGGCCCTGTCGCAGAATGGTATCGGCAACTTCGATCGAACATGCCGTCGGTTCGTCGCATCCTTTTGCGTAGGAGCGGAAGTTGACGACAATTGACGGATGCGGCGTCACAGCCGAGCCCTTCAGTCCGATTGATGAAATCGGTAACGTACCGGGAATGCGGCCGAGGTCGTCGTCGACGAAAAGCCCACTGGTGTAGTCTTGTTCGAGCAGCGCTTTGACCACGCGGATCGCAAGCTTTCGATCTTTATTCGGCAGGTAGATCAGATCCGAGCCACCATTGGTCGCTACGACAATTTCCGGATTTTCTGGGTTCTTACCAAGCACGCCGTTGCCAGCCTTCGGATGCTTGTTGTCCCCAATAGGCGCATTTTTGTCATTCGGATCGAACAGCGGCATGCCGAGCGCTTTTGCAAGATCGATGGCTAGGAAGCCCATCGGCAAGAAATCTTTTGGCGTGTCATCGTAGGCCATCTTTGCCGAAGGACTGGTGCCGCTCTCTTTCGAAATCGTCGAGAAGCCGTGATCAGCGGAAACGATTATATTAGTGCTATCGGCGAGACCGAGTTCGTCGACTGCCTTACGAAGTTGTGCGAGATTGTCGTCTGCATTCTTGATTCCGGCCATCGAGGTCGGACCATTTATTCCGGGCGCGATCGTGTTCAGGCTGTCGCCCTGATTGTGCTGCGCACCATCCGGATCGCGTGACCACACGACGAGGACGAAGGGTTGCTTTCGCTCTTTGAATATCGGCAACACAATCTTCGTAGCGACATCGGTAAAGTAGGCTTGCTGAGCCGTGTTGGCCGAAAGCGTGCCCGGGGTCTTGAAGTCGCCTGCCTTGCCATTGTCGCCACGCGATGGCGTCACGAGCGGCAGGCTTGCTTTCGCTAGGGCATCCTGCATTTCTTTCGAGAGCGGTACACCGTTTTTTCCGCCGGTTGAATCGTCGATGACGATCGAGTGCAAACCGGGCCGGTCAGCGCGATCTGTATGGTCGAAAATCAGCGTCGGGCCGACTTTGCCGATTGCAGCTGTGCTGTAGCCTTTATCGCGCGCAAGCTTGAGGATCGTTTCCTCGTTGATGTAGTCGCCGCCGAAATGCTCGTCGACGTCGCCGAGCACGGCATCGTTCTCGATGAAAGGGACAACCGTGTCGCCGGCGGCCTTGACCGAATAGCCGGTATATATCGTGTTGCTGAATGTTCCACTGTCGCCAAGGTAATGACCACTCGCCATCGCGGAGCCATTGGCCATTGTGAATGTTGGAAACAGTGAATGCGAATTCTTGAAGTTGATGCCTTTGTCTCGCACTGCGGCCATAGCTGGCGCGTTCTCTGGCGTGACAATCATTGCGCGCAGCCCATCCGGAATGAAAATGATTAGGTTCCGGGGTTGACTGTTCTGGGCGATAGCCGAGGGAGTTGTTGTTGCTAAAAGGCAAATCGAAGCGATGGCGATGGTGCGATGCATGAGAATCTCTCTGAAACCGTCCGTCAAGCTAGCCAAGCGAACCCTCCGACCTTGTAATTTTTGGATACGACGGAATTGTTACAAGTGGTAAGCAATGCAAAATTACAGCAAGCGAAGGCAAAAAGCCTGATCCCGCCCTAAGATGTTAGTAAGCCAAGGAAATTCGCCGTTCAAAGATTTTGATCGAAAACCGCGCAAGGTTAAATCATAAAAACCACGCGCGAACTTTTAAGATTGCAGAAGGGCTCTGTACTCCAGGACCGACCGGATTGAAGCGGTGGAAAATGGGCAATCGATGCACTTTGTTCGGGTTACCGAATAATAGAATGCCCCACGACTCATCAAAGAAGCTTGCCGTCAGGCCCGAAAAATGGATGCGGGCCGTCGAAATCGCCTATGGGGACCGTGTGGGTCACAACGCGTCCGAAGACCGGCCCCGGCACCCATGCATGCAGATGAAACGCAGGCTGCTCGACTTTGAATGATGGCTCGCGCAATTGACCTAGATCGAGATCGACTGCGTGATTGGGCGCGGGACAGATTGTAGCGGTTACACCGGCAAACGAAGTCGCCGTCGCACGATGAACATGCCCGCATGCTACGAGTCGAACACGGGCGTGACGCCGAATGACGTCAGCCAACGCATCGGCATTAAGAAGATTTTGCCGATCCATATGCCAGATACCGGTCTGGAACGGCGGATGATGAAGAAACAGCAGCGCGGGAAGATCACTTGAAAATGCCAAGTTTGAATCAAGCCATTTCAAGGTTTTCGCGTCAAGCTCACCGTACGGTTTTCCGGGCACGCTCGAGTCAAGAAGGAAGATATCTAAAGCCCCTGCCCTGTGTGCCTGATTGAGGGCGCCAGTCGTTTCCGAATAGGCTTGCTTCGGAAATGCTGCGCGCATCAATTCGCGAGAATCGTGATTGCCGGGCACGCTGATGAACGGCAAATCGAGACCACCAAGTAGCCGCTTGAGATGCTCATACTCCTCGTTGTTTGGAGTATCCGCGAGATCACCCGAGATCACGACAAGATCAAGCCTCGGCGCGAACGCATTTAACGTTTTCACGCAGCGTTCAAGCGCACGCGCCGTATCCACTCGCCCATAGGCAAGCTCGCCAGGACGTTTGATGTGCAAATCCGAAATCTGCGCAATCAGGATTGGTTTCAATAACATCGAGATAAGTTCTAAGCCCCCGGCAATCGTCTCACGGAATCGGGCACAACCGACAGCCCCACCCTTTCGCCGACCCGAACATGGATGTCGTTCGGCGAATCAATATTAAGAAGCTTGTCGGACACGCCGCTTACGACAATGCGTTGCCTCCCGCCGACAAAACTTACGCTGTCGATGACACCGATTAATTTCGCACCGTCTGGATCAACAATACGGATCGTCTCGGGTCGTATCATCACAACCGCGGACGCAATACTTTCCTCCCCGCCGATCTCGATCCGCCCTCCTGACAAAACGAGATTACCCTTGTCGATCGCTGCCTCGACGATGTTCGCAGCACCAATAAATTCCGCGACAAAGCGACTGCGCGGCGCAAAGTAAATGTCACGCGGGGTTCCGATCTGAGCAATCGCGCCCTTCTGCATGACAACAATCCGGTCGCCAAGCTCCATGGCCTCCGCCTGATCGTGTGTGACGTAGATTGTCGTGATGCCAAGTGCCCGCAGCAAGCGATTGAGCTCTCCACGCAACCTGTCGCGCAAGGCCGCGTCGAGCGCAGTTAGCGGTTCGTCGAGCAAGAGAATGCGGGGCCGGATCGCAACGGCGCGCGCAAGCGCCACACGCTGGCGTTGACCACCGGAAAGCTGCCCAATTTTTCGATCTTCGAGACCACCAATATTGGTCAGTGCTACTAGTTCCGCGACACGCGAAGCCCGTTCGGACTTACCGACACCACGGATCTTCAAACCATAACCGATATTGTCGGCAACACTCATATTTGGAAACAGCGCGTATGATTGAAAGACCATCCCGACGTTTCTTTGCTCGATCGGCACCGATGTCATGTCCTTGCCTTCGAACAGCACACGACCACCCGCATCAGGCGCTTCGAGTCCCGCGATGATCCGTAACATCGTCGTTTTTCCACAGCCGGACGGCCCTAAAAGAACAAGCGTCTCACCACGCGCTATCTCCAGCGTCGCAGGATGGAGTGCAAGCGTTCCATCCGCGAAAGTCTTGCCGCAGTTCTCGATCATAACTGAAGCGCCGTGATCTGACATCGTATTCATTTGCTTTCACTTTGATCAGCAAACATTTGCATGGCAATTAGCAGCGGAATAATCATCACAAAGAAAATGAGCGTGTAGGCGGAGGCCACTTCGAGCCGCATCGACGCGTAACTATCGGCGAGGCCGACCGGGAGTGTCTTGGTTTCGGGCGTATGCAGCATCCATGTCAGGTTGAATTCGCCCAGCGACAGCGTCACCACCATCAGTGAGCCGGCAAGAATGCCAGGTATCGCGTTCGGAACGATGACGTCGAGAAAGCGCTGCCAAGGCGCCGCTCCAAGCGATGCTGCGCCTTCGTCTAGCGTCTTGACATCGATCGTACCGAACACCGCCATCACAGATCGCACCATAAAAGGTAGCGTGAAGACGACGTGGCCTGCGAGTATAAATAGCCACGAGCGGCGAAAGCTACCAAAGCCGCCATAGGTGAGCAGGAGTGCGAGCGCAATTGCCAGGCCAGGGATCGCAAGCGGCAACGTGATAATTTCCTCGACGATGCGGGATACCCTGTCATTACGAACGTGCAGCGCGTAAGCCGCAGGAACGCCGACCAAAAGTGTCACTGCAAGCGTGGCAAGCGCAATGATGAAAGACAGGAGAATCGTATTGGAATAGAGCTCCCACACTTGAAAGACCCACTGCAACGTCACCCCGGATTGTAGTCCGCGAAAATAATTGACGGTCACGCCAGCGGTGATCGACAAGATTGCAGGAACGACCAGAAACGCGGCGACCGATAGTGTGAAGAGAAGCTGCGCGGTGAAAATCATTCGGTCGCGCATGATGCTATCCTGCGGCCGCTACGGTGCCACCGCTGAACGATCGCGCCAGCGCGAGAATGGCCCAAGCAATAACGCCAAGACCGACCGACAGCGCGGCCGATGTAGCGAAGTTAGCCGCCAACGTAAATTCGGTATAGATCAGCATCGGCAGCACATCGATATTAGTTGCAAGCGTAAATGCCGTACCGAACGCGCCCATCGCGGTTGCAAAGGCGATTGCGCCGGAAGCGACGAACGCCGGGCCGAGCGCAGGAAGGACGACATCGCGCTGCACAGCCCACGGGCTTGCGCCCAATGAGCGGGCAGCTTCTTCCAATGCGAGATCTAACTTTTGGACCGCCGCCATGATTGTCAGAATGACGCGAGGGATCGAAAAATACAGATAGCCGAGAAACAACCCGTAGATTGAGTAGGCAAAGACGATCTTCTCGCCGAAAAAGCGATTCGACACATCGCCGATCAAGCCTTGCCGACCTGCAAGTAGGATAATGAGAAAGCCAACCACGACTCCGGGAAAGGCGAGAGGGAATGTGAGCATTGCAATCAGGACCGCGCGGCCCGGAAAACGATGACGCTGCAGAAACATTCCAGCGATAGTTGAAACCGCCAACGTGACAATGGTGGTCGCGGCTGCAAGCAATACCGTGTTTATGAGAGTCGCGCGGTAGCGTGGCTCAACCAGAATAGCAAGATAAGCTGCCAGTCCTTGTGGCCCGTCCGCGCCGGTCACCATCAGTCGCACCATCGGCAACAGGAAGAACGCAAGCGTCACGACAGCGAGCGGAAGCAGGCAAAACCAAATAAACGATTTGTGCGACATATCGAGTTGCTGCCCCGTGTTCGGGGCAGCATATCGCGATCAGCGGACTTCAGCGAGGTAGCGTTCGACAAAAGCTTTCTGCGAACCTTCCATCTGTCCCCAATCCACACTTTTGGCGCGCGCGTAGTCGGCGTCGGGCAGGAATTTTGCTTTGACTGCCGCAGGTAGTTCGATCTGGCGTGCCGGGCGCAAATAAGCATTAGTCCAGATCGCCTGACCCTTGTCGGACAAGAGATAGTCCATCACTTTTTTGGCCTTGTCTTTATCCGGCGCATTTTTCACGAGACCGACAACATAAGGAAATACCACTGAGCCTTCGCATGGAATGACGAATTCGAAGTTACCCTTTTCGGAGTATTTCGCGCGATAAGCATTGAAATCGTAATCAAAAAGGATCGGTAATTCGCCGGAAACGACACGTGCATAAGACGTTTGCTTCGGAACAATCGGTTCGTTCTTCTGCAAGTCCTTGAAATATGCGAGGGCCGGAGAGAAATCAGCCGCAGATCCGCCAAGCGCGAGATTAACTGCGACCGCGCCCACATAACCTACTGCAGCCGACGACGGATCCAGATAGCCCACCATGCCTTTGTACTCAGGCTTTAGGAGGTCTTTCCAACAAGCCGGAACCGGTTTGCCCGCGAGCGCATCCTTGTTGACGAACAAGCCAAGGGTGCCGGAATGAATGGTGGTCCAATAGCCATCAGCATCCTTCAATCCCGGCGCCACTTGATCCCAGTTAGCAGGTTTGTAAGGCTCCAGCGCATCCTGCGCTTTTGCTTTCATGCCGAAGGTCACTCCGAAATATCCGATATCGCCGACAGGATTATTTTTCTCGGCAAGAATCTGGGCAAGCGCCTGACCCGAGTTCTTATTGTCGTGCGGAATATCATAGCCAAGATCGGCCTTGATCGCCTTCAACATCGACGCCCAGTCGGCCCATTCCGGTGGACAATTATAACAGATCACGTCGGCGGCATCTGCCGCATGCCATGGAGCGAAAAAAGAAAGCAGGACCGATACAAAAAATGCTCGAAAAATCTTCATTCCCTAACTCCCCAAGTGTGAAAATAGTCCCGCTGACTTGCAGCTTGAATGTCTTGCACTATACGTCGCACATGACTGATTTGCGACAGGCCGCAGAATTGTCGCGCTGCAATAAAAGACATCACCGCAGGCCTGTTCGGCCCCTCCTCATTTCCTATAGTGAACA
>JAPLPA010000058.1:0-3774 GCA_026400415.1 Afipia sp.
CCATGCAGCGCCGTTTGTGAGCGTTCACAAGCCGAAAAAGGCAAAGGAAACGAACATGCGATTGAAAACGCTTTCGCCTAGCGAAATGAGCGCGGACCAAAAAGCAATCCGCGATGAATCGACCGCCGGAAAGCGCGGCACGTTCACACCACCGGCGCGCGTATGGATTCACGCACCGGAAGTCGCGCGCCATGCCAATCGTCTCGGCGCATATTTGCGTTACGAAACCACATTGGGGCCGCGTTATTCGGAATTGGCCATTCTCGTCACCGCCCGATATTGGAGCGCGCAGTACGAATGGTACGCGCACAAGAAAATGGCGCTTGAGGCAGGATTAGATCCGAAGATCATCGACGACATCAATCATCGCCGCGTCCCCGATTTTCCCGACGCCAAGTCTCAGTTGATTTACGAATTCAGCGAATCTCTTCACGTCAATCATGTCGTCCCGAAGCCGCTTTATGACAAGGCGATCGAGTTGCTCGGCGAGCGCGGCACGGTCGAGCTGGTCGGGCTGCTTGGCTATTACACTCTGGTGTCCATGACGCTGAACACATTCGAGGTGCCGCTGCCGGATGGCGAGGCATCCGATCTTGTGCCGTGACGATTGAAGGCTAGATGGAAACAATGCCTTTCACTCGGAGATTACTATGACATCGCATCCCGTCGCACCTGAACCTGTCATCGCAGGAACACGGATAGGCCACGTCCATCTAAAGGTCGCCGACCTCGACCGCGCGCTCGGGTTCTATTGCGACGTGCTTGGCTTCGAGCTGATGCAACGCATGGGCGATCAGGCCGCGTTCATTTCAGCGGGCGGCTACCATCATCATATCGGACTCAATACGTGGGAGAGCAAAGGCGGCAAACCGCCTCCGCCCAGCGCCACGGGATTGTTTCACACCGCCATTCTCTATCCGACACGGGCCGCATTGGCGGACGCGCTTCACCGCGTCGTCACGGCCGGCATTGCGCTCGACGGCGCAAGCGATCACGGCGTGAGTGAGGCGCTGTATCTGCGCGACCCGGACGAAAACGGCGTCGAACTGTATCGGGACCGCCCGGAGGCCGAGTGGCCGCGCGACGCCGCCGGCAAGCTCTCGATGTTCACGCGGCGACTCGATGTCGACGCGTTGCTGAAAGAGTATAAGACTAAAGCGTAATCGGTTTTTTGGTGCGAACCAGCACGACCACAGCGGCGATCAGCTCCAACGCCATACAGACGTAAAACGGCATTGCATAACCGCCGGACCAGTCGCGCAGCAGGCCGATCAATCCGGGGCCGAATGCGTAGGTGAACTGGCAAATCGCGATCACCAGGCTGACAACAACGCCGAATGCCGCCGCGCTGAATTCGCGCTGCACGATCAGCGACGGCAGCGTGATCGCATTGCCGACTGTGAACCCGAATACTGCGGACGCGGCAAACAGCGCATATTCATTCCGCGTGTTGATTGCGACGAGCAATGCGAGCGCCTGACTGACGAACGAAATGGATGAAGCGAGCCGCTGATCGAGCCGATCGATGACGGTGCCGAAGATCACGCGGCCGATGACTGCGAATGCCGTCATCAGCGCCACCGCGAGACTGGCTTTGTCGCGGCCGATGATCGGATCCAGAAACGAAATCTGGTGAACGATGAAGCTGACTTGCGACAGCAGCACCAGCGCGAATGGAATCACGATTGTCCAGAACGCCAGAGTGCCGAACGCTTCGCTTCGGATTTTCGCCGCGGTAAGCGCGACGGATGGCACGGGATCGCGCGCATCGATCGGAGGCAATGACTTTTTCGGTGGCTCTCCGACCCACACAAAAATCGCCGGAACCGCGACTGCGATCATGACCAGCGCTGCCGCGATCAGCGTTGGGGCAAAACCGAATTTGCCGATAGCCCAAACCATCAGCGGAATCCCTACGACGCCTCCGATGCTTGCGCCATTCAGCGCATAGCTGATCGCCATCCCACGCCGTTTGTCGAACCATAGACCGAGCGTGTTGTTGATGGCGGCCAGACTTGTCCCCGCCCAGCCGAACGAAATTAATGCATAGGCGACGTAGAGTTGCCACGGAGCGGTCACCTGCCCGACCAGCGCCGCACCGGCCGCCATGCAGAAGATTCCCGTCATCAGAAACGCACGAGGGCCGAGCTTGCGGATTCCCTCGCTGACGAACACCACGAGGATCGAACTGAACAGATAATAGCAGGTCGTCGCGGTCGAGATCAGCGACGCCGGCCAGCCGTGGATGCGTTGCAGTTCGGCGAGATAAACGCCTTGCCCGTAAAAGCCGACGCCCCACGCAAAGCTCGCCACGATGAAGCAGACGACGACGACCAGCCAGCCTTCGTAGCGGAATGATGTTTCGTTGGCGCTTTGCGACGCGCTCATGCGGGCGGCGTGCCAGGATCGTAGAAAAATCGCTCGCGTAAGATTTTATCGCCCCGCCATTCCTGCACCGCGACTTCATCGAAGCGGCGATTCTTGCCGCTGAGTGTGGTCATGTCGAAGATCCAGTGGATCATGACGCGATCACCCTCGACCACCGACGCAATCGCTTTGGAGTCCACCTGTTTCATCTTAGCCAGAATGCCGCGCTCGAACGCCACCAGCGCGTCGCGCCCCACGCGTGGCGGTGCGGTGTTCTCCTGCATGCTGGCATCTTCGGCATAGTAGCGCTCGATGGCGCCCGCATGATCGCCACTTTCAACGACGGCAATAAATTCATCGACGCGCGCGCGTGTCGGCATAAAAATATCTCCCGGCAGGGACCGCCGGGAGAGAATCACAAAAGAACGACGATGCAAAGCCGCGACGTCAGGTCATTTCGTCATGACTGAATGACGGAAATCGGGTTGCAACAAATCTCAAGCGTACAAATAGCCGACCGGCTTGCCTTCCGTGCGCAGGGGGCGAATGCTTTTCTGGGTGATGATCTGACCGGCCAAGCCATCGATCTCGTCACGCTGCGTCGGCGTCCAGCTGCGCAGATCATTCATGCCCTTCAGGAGGCCGAGCCGGAGTACCTGAGTATTTTCACCGACCCCGATCAATTCGATCGAAGTCTTTCCAGCTGTCACCACGTCGCCGGTTACAAGTTCGAACATCTTGCCTGAACTTTCCTTGAATTCAGCCGTTCCGCGAATGACGCGATAGATTACAACCTCGCCTTTTGCCAGAGATGCGGCGTCCGCAACCGACGAGCTTTTCGGCAGCAGCGATTTCCCAGCCGGGTCGGTTGCGATGATGTGGCCGGTCACAAGATGACCTGATGGGGCCTCGATTCCGATGTCACGCACGTAAACAGGCGTCGCGGATTTGATTTGGCTGTCGGCCAGCGGCTTGAACAGCGCATCCAGCGCCAGCGGGTCCTGTAGCCAAAAGCCAGCATCAGTCGGGCGATCATGCATCGCATGGGTCCACGCGATGCGCGGCGTTTCGGATTCATTGATCTGATCGGGACCCACGATGGTCGGATTGGGGAACGTCAACGGATCGGTGATGAACGCTTCAAGAAACTTTCCCGAGTAACCCATCGACATCGCGTCCGGGACCACCGTCTGCGGCGTCTTCAGATTCTCCTCGGTCGCCAATCCCGACCAGGTGTAAAAAAGCTGACGATGCACGATCGCGCTTTGCAGCATCACCGCACCGGGACCGACGTTGTAGAAGCGCCCATCGTAATCGAAAGTGAACATGCCCGACGTGACCAGCACCAACTGAAAGCCGCCGGGCGGCAGATGAAGATGAAAATCCGTCGGGCCGGTATCTTCGAGA
>JAPLPA010000058.1:3792-6227 GCA_026400415.1 Afipia sp.
AGGTTTCGTTGTTGGCATGAAAGCCTTCGTTGGCGCGGCTGTAGAGCGCCTGCGGACGGTATGTCGGCTCGTATGTTGTGTCCTTGTGGCGATCGATAGCCACAAAATCCTGATTGTTGAGACGAAGACGTTCGCCGTTCGGGCGCGTCAGGCCGGACGATTTAGGATCGACCGAAGCATGTATGTTCATGGCGTCCTCCAATCGCGGCGGGAATCCCGGCCGGTTGGTTGGTTTCTGCATTGCACCATGCGAATTCCGCGCCAGCCAAATAATTATTATTGAGAACGGCTGCGCATATTTTGCGCACCCGCCGAAACGCCCGGATGTGACTGAATCTATAATGAGAATCCCGCAGACACCGCGCCAGTACGGACCGCACATCGTCTGCAGGATGACGGCATTGTCCCGCCGGATGTCTGGCAATCCACCGCAAAACGAAACACGCCGATCATTCGGCCTAGCGATCAGGCAATCGAAGTGGCCTGTTGCTCAATATTCGACCTCAAGCTCTTCGATCTCAGCTGGCTCAAGCCGCGCGGCGGCAACCCACTCCACCATCTCGGGAAGCGCCATGACCTTCTTCCCGTAGGCCGCCAGCGTTGAATTGATCTGCACATCGTAAGTCATGAAGCGCGTGACGACCGGCGCGTACATCGCGTCCGCCATCGAGCGGTGGCCGAACAGAAACGGACCGCCGGATTTTTCCAGACAGTCGCTCCAGATCGTACACACCCGATCGATGTCGGCCTGCGCGCGCGACCAGATTTTGAATCCGGGGAAATGTCCCTTGATGTTCACCGGCAGCGACGACCGCAACGTCGTAAAGCCCGAATGAATTTCGCCGCAGATCGAGCGGCAATGCGCCCGCGGAATGCGCTCTTTCGGCAAAAGTCCGGCTTCCGGCATGAGATCGTTAAGATATTCGCCAATCGCCAAAGTGTCCCACACGGTCGCGCCGTCGTGCCGCAAACACGGCACCAGAATCGACGACGACAGCAGAAGAATTTCGGCGCGCGCCGACGCATCGTCCGCAGCTGTGACGATCTCGTCGAATTCCAGACCTGAGAACTTCGTCAGCAGCCATCCCCGCAGCGACCATGACGAATAATTCTTGCTGCTGATGGTGAGTGTGGCCTTCGCCATGAGGTCGCCTCCGTACGCCGAACGAACCCGATCGGATGGGACGCGCGCCTACGAAGCGTGCCAAAGCTGCCCGCTATTTAAGCGCCTGCGTCCTCTTCAACTCAGCAAACCACATGCCAGTCTGGATGGCCGATTGACGGCGCTCTGGCTTCGATGTTGCATGGCACAAAGCAGGAATGACTCGGATGTCGCCCATGATGTACCAGGCCTACCAGAACACCATGGACTTCATGGCGCCGATGCGAAGCGGTGCTTTGTCGGCAAAGGCCGCCATCAAGCTGCTTCCCCAGGGATTGTCAGACAGGGTCTTCGGGCGGCTCGCCGCCGCGTTCGAACTAATTTCCCGCACATCGCTCACCTATGCGCGGCCTGACTACGACATCCAGCCCGTGCTCGTCGGCAACGGCAAATTCCCCGTCACCGAGGAAATCGCATTCGCAACGCCGTTCGGTTCGCTGCTGCATTTCAAGAAAGAAGGTGCGCCTGACCAGCCGAAGGTTCTGCTTGTCGCGCCGATGTCGGGACATTTCGCGACATTATTACGCGGCACCGTGCAGACGCTGCTGCAGGATCATGATGTCTACATCACCGACTGGCATAACCCGCGCGACATCCCTGTCAGCGCCGGAAAGTTCGGTCTCGACGAATACACCGAACATCTTATCGAGTTCATGGACAAGATCGGCCCGAAGTCTCACATGATCGCGATCTGTCAGCCGTCGGTGTCGGCGCTCGCGGCCTGCGCCATCATGTCGGAAGACAATCATCCGGCGCGGCCCGCAAGCCTCACGCTGATGGCTGGACCGATCGATACGCGCATCACGCCCACCAAGGTCAACGAATTCGCGACCTCCAAGCCGCTCAAATGGTTCGAGGATAATCTGATCAATTACGTGCCGATGCAGTGCAAGGGCGCGTGGCGCAAGGTCTATCCGGGCTTCATTCAGGTCACGGCGTTCATGTCGATGAATCTAGAACGCCATGTGAAGTCTCACAAAGATCTTCTCGAACATCTCGCAAATGGCGACATCGAGAAAGCCGAAACGATCAAGACGTTCTACGACGAATATTTCGCCGTGATGGACCTGCCCGCAGACTTCTACATCGACACCATTCGCGACGTGTTTCAGGAGCATCTGCTGCCGCAGGGCAAGCTCATGTATAAAGGCCGCCCGGTCAAACCATCGTCCATCAAGAAGATGGGGTTAATGACAGTTGAAGGCGAGAAGGACGATATCTGCTCGATCGGACAAACGCTCGCCGCGCAGGATCTCTGCACCGGCGTGCGCGC